>CAYUNT010000038.1:0-27356 GCA_964446285.1 uncultured Candidatus Sumerlaeota bacterium
TCTTCTCGCGAAAACCGTGACAGGCGATTGGGAACAGAATCAAAGGAAAATGGTAATATTGCGGATTCAACCGCCGGCGCGGGTGAGGACTTTTTCCTTTGCCACCCGCGCGGGATCGAACATCAGCGTTCCTTTATATTGAGCATTTGCCCTGAGGGCGCGGCGGTAATAGTCGCGCGCCGCCTCGGGATTTTTCTTCAGATTCTCGTAAATCACACCCATCAGATAATAAACATTTGGACGGAGCGGCTCTTCGCGCATGGCGTCGTAGAGGCGCCGCATGGCGTCTTCGGCGCGGCCTTGCTGAATGTCTAAATACGCAATTAGTTCGAGGACATCCGGCGCGCCGGGAGCAAGAACCAGCGCCTTTTCAAAGGAGTCGCGCGCCGCGGGCATATCGCCCATTTTCATGCAAACCGTGCCCAGTTGCATGTAGCCGCGGTCGCCGATATTGTAAGCGCGCATCAGGTCGAGAATGCGCTGGCGCGCCTGCGGATAGGCGCGAATAGCAACCAGCGCGTCAATGAATTCGAAGGGCGGCGGATCGTCGGCCAGGGTGCGCGCATACGCCCACTCGAGATCGCGCACCGTCTGCGGATTATCCGAGAGCAGCCGCGGATTGGTCGCGACTCGAACGCGGATGCGCATGGCGGCGATTTTCTCGATGCTGACATAGAATCCCGCGAATAGAAACAAGGCTGCCGCCGCAGCGGCGGCGATTGACTTGAGCTTGAAAACGAATCCATATTTCGCAGAAGGCGCTTCGGAGAAATGCCGTCTGGCGGAAGATGGCGCGGGCGTTGCGGGGAGCGGTTCCTGCTCCTCGGAGGATTGAAGATCGGCGTGCGCGCAGGCGGCGAGAATTCCGAGCAAAATCCAGAACATCAGGCCGGTCGCGGGCACTTGCAGCGGAAAAGCCCAAAGTGAATCGGCAAGCAGGCACACGACCGCCGCCATGATTGAGACGATGGCGATTTTTCGATCGCGCGGCGTGTTGGGATTCGCCGCATGGCGCGCCGCCGCGCGAAATGCCCCGGCGAGAACAAGGAAAAACGCGAACAGCCCCAAAATGCCGTGTTCCACAAGGATTTGCAGATATTCGTTGTGCAGGTGATCGGGCCGTCCGCCGCGCGCAGCCTTCAGCGCGTAGGCATACAAATCCGCGTCGGGCGTGTTGCGGAAAAAGTCGAAATAGGCATCGTTCAGGCGCACAAACACTTGGCGATACCCAATTCCCACAAGCGGATTTTGGCGAACCATTCTCCCGGCCAACTGCCAGGGCAGAAGGCGCTGCGAAATTTCCGGCATGGAAAACAGACGCTGGAAAAACGAATAGTTCGGACGGACGAAAAACAGCAGAAGCCCGAGGAGGAGCGCGCCCGCGGCGGCCGACGCGCCAATCCACAATCCGGCGCGTCCTTTTCGCCTCGCGCCGGGCTTGTCCGCCATTTCCGGCCCGCCTGCGCCGTCCCCATCATCCTCTTCCTTCGGCAGCAGACGCCTGGCCTGCGCTACGGCGGCAATCGCAGCGCAAAACGCGCCGAACCATGCCGCGCGCCCGCCGGTCAGGAGCAGCGTGAAAGCAAAAAGCAACGCGACCCCCAAGGCCGCCGCCCGCGCTTTCATCGAACGCACCGCAAAGAAAATCCCGAAGGCAAGGAAGATGAGCGGCGCAAGAAAAGAGGCCACATAATTGGGATTTCCGAGAAACGATGCGATTTGCATTTTTCCGCGCCGTTGTTTCTCGGCGTAGGAAAGAATTTCTATGCCGTAATGCTGCAGAATGCTGTAGGCGGCCACAAGCACCCCGGCAAAAAGGAAGGCCGGGACGATCCATTTGGCGGCTCGGCGCGCGGGCAGATGCGACGCCCACAAAAACGCCACGACCAGCGCCGCCGGATACAACGTCTCGCGCAGAGTCAGCGCAAAATACCGGCTCCCCACCGCCGACAAAAACAGCGCCGCGACCATTCCGAGCGCGAAAAGATCGGTGGGAAGGAGGTTTTCGCGCGCGCCCCCTTCGTGCCGACCGCCCTTTGCGCTCAGCCCGCCCCAGAGGATTCGCCACGGCAGATAGATCATTGCCGTTCCGTAGAGCAGCGCCTGCGCCACAAGCGTCTGGCTGATCCTCGGATTCCAAAGCGATTTGAAGGCGGCAAGCGGCACAAAAACCACGATAATCGCAATAAAAACCAAGCCGATACTATCCACCCAATTCCTCGCAATCGGCGTTTGCGGCGACGGCGTTCGAGTCGCGTGAAGCGGAGGCGTGTGAGACTGCGTCATGGGCGTGCCTCGCTGCCGGAAGGCGAAGCGGCGTCCCTCTCCGCCTTATCCCCTTCCCCGCCTGTGCCAATTTCCGTGCGCGTGTTCGCCGCGCCGCCCGCGGCGGTATCAAGCCACCAGAAATTCGCCATCCGAAACACCCTTGTTCCAAAGTCGAAGTCCGAATGGTCCTCCCCGCTATATGCAAATCGAGTAATATCTGCGTTATTGAGGAAGTGAACCCGTATCTCATTGTCTCCCGGGCGCAATGGAAGGCGGACGCGGTAGGCGCGCCAATGATAATCGCTGACATACAGAAGCGCGGCCTGCTCGCCGTTCACGGTAATCCGCGCCACTGCCCCAATCCCGCAGGCTGGATCGCCCTGGGCCAGCAAGTAGTAATCTTTTCTCGCGGCATCGTCTTCAGAAAGATGAATCCAGTATTCGGCTTCCTTGGACGAATCATAGAAAGTGGCGGAAATTTTCGTGGCGCGATTGTTGGTCATCGAAAGCAATGGACCATCCAGCAGCAATTCGCGAAATCCTGCCTCGCGAATCATCGGAACGCATTTTTCCGCCGCGTCACGCGGAGAAGGCAATTCCAGTGCTAGCGCATCGAGATTCTCCGGATGCGAATCGCGTTCGAGCCGGAGTTCGGCCTGCGCCGCTTCGTTTTTTTTCTCCGCAAGGCAAAGCAACGCGCGCGTGAGGTGGAGGTTTTCCGGCGGAGGATCGCCCGGGAGTTCATCCAAAATTGCCTTCGCGCCGGCGGCGTTTCCGCCATCGAGATAATACCGCGCCAAGGCAATACATTGTTCGGGCGCCAGGTTTTTTCCGCCACGCCATTTTTCGAGCGCATTCTCGATGGGCCGAGCCTGCGACGGCCGGACCGCGCGCGCATAGCGATAATGAACAAGCGCCGTGTCGAGATTGTTGCTGAGCAGCGCCGATTCCGCCAGCCGCTCGTGCACAAGGCACATCTGCCCCGCGTGATAGTCCGAAAACAAATACGGATAGCGCGAGTATTTCGGATAAAACAATTCGCAGGCGCGGGAAAAGAATTCGTCGGATGCCGCGCGGTCGCCGCTCCGGGCGAGGGCGATCCCCGCCTCGACGGCGCGGAAGGGATCGCTCGGATTGCGCTCCGATAACTGGCGGATATACCTTATGGCGGCTTGTGGATTTGTCCGCTGAAGAAAGGCATAGACGGCGTCGGCATTCATCGGGACGCCCAGCGCCACCCGCCGGTTGATCCACGGGACGATGGCCGCAAAAAGAAGCGTAGCAACGCAGAGCGCCACCGCGGCCGCCGCCGCTGTCCATGCCGCCGTGCCTTGCGGAATACCCATGTTGTGCCTTGGTTTTCGCGCGCCTTTGCCGTGCGCGGAAACGCCTTCGCCGCCGTGCGCGTGGCCGTGCGCATTGGCAGCAGCGGTGTGGGGAGCAGATTTTTGCGCGGCGTGGCGCAGGCGGCGTTTCGATGCATCCATACTCGGATTCAGGATCGCTTTCTCAGCACGCGGCGGTAAAGCGCCTCGTATTGCGAGATGCTGTTTTCAAGATTATAGCGTTCGCGCGCCACTTTGGCGGCCAGCCGGCTCATGCGTTCCCAGCGTCCTTGATCCTGAAGAAGTTTGACGGCCTTTCGCGCGATGCACTGCACCTCGCCCACGGGACACAAAAATCCCGACTCGCCTTCGGCAACCACCTCGGGCAATCCGCCCGCGGCGCTGGCGATAACGGGCGTTCCGCAGGCCATCGCTTCCAGCGCGGATAGTCCAAACGATTCGTAGTCGCTAAGCAAAAGGAAAAGATGCGAACGGCGCAAAATGGGCACGACGTCCGCGCGAATTCCGCCAAACGTAATGCGCTTGCACACGCCCAATTCTCCTGCCAGTTCTTCGGCCATTCCGCGGTCCGGGCCATCGCCGAGGATGGTCAAATGCGCCGGAACCTGGCGCGAAATCAGGTGAAACACCCGAATCACGTCCGTGAGGCGCTTGACCGGCCGCATGTTGCTCGCGTGCAGCAGTTGGAACTCGCCGCCTTTTTCCGGGTAGGCCGCTCGCCCCGCGTTGTTAAACCGTTCTGTGTCCACGAAATTCGGAATGCACTCGGGCGCGCGCGGCAGATTGAACCGCCCCTGCGTTTCGCGTAAAAGCCACGTGGACACTGTCGTGAGCGCATCCGCGCGGATCATCGAATAGCGTGTCAGGTCGTAGAAATCCTCGTGGCTTCCGACGAGCGTGATGTCGGTTCCGTGTAGAGTCGTGACGATCTTCACGCGGTGCGGCTGGACAATGTCGCGCGCCAGAAGCGCCGTGATCGAATGCGGCACGGCGTAGTGCGCATGGACGATATCGATGTTGTGTTCCTTGATAATTCCCGCGAGGCGGTTGGCAAACGACAGATCGCTCGGCGGATGCTGGAACAGCGGATAATTCAGAACGCTGACGGGATGAAATCGCACGGCGGTATTCTCGGCCAGGCGAAACGGGCGCGAGTAGGCGGCAAGATGCACCGTATGCCCGCGGCGCGACAGCGCCTCGGCAATTTCCGTCGCCACAACCCCCGATCCGCCCTGTGTCGGATGGCATGTCACAACAATATTCATGCGGTTGTTTCCATTGTTCCGGGATGGATTTTCGTGAATGGGCCGTAGTGCTCGACGGGGTCGTCCATCGGGATGGCGCGCGTGACGAGAAACGGTTCGCCAAACTCTCGCTCGATGAGGCTGCCGAAGTAGCGCGCGCGGGCTTCGAGGCGTTTGAGAAAGCCCGGATGCGAAATAAGCGTGGCTGGCTCCGAGCTGCCTTCGCGGTGGAATTGCGAGGCGTAGCAGCGGACCGCCTCCATTTTGCGCTCGAAGGATTCCGTGATGTCCACAACGAAACTCGGCGTGAAGGGCGTGTGCGCCATGAAGAACAGATATTCGTTTGGGCGGTAAGGCGCGCCATCGGCCGGGTAGTTTGCGAACCCGCTCGGATACATCACGGCGCGCAGAATTTGTCCCGCCGCCACATGGTCCGGATGCAGGTCGTCCCAGTAGTGGCCCATCACCAGGCGCGGGCGCAGGCGGCGGATGACCTCGATCACCTGGCGGCGATTGTCTTCCGTGTCGCGCAGGCGCGCATCGCCCAGGTCGAGCGTGATTCTCTCGGTAGCGCCAAGGATTTCCGCCGCGCGCCCGGCCTCCTCGCGGCGCGTTTCGGGCGTGCCTCGGCTGCCCATTTCGCCTCGCGTGAGGTCGAGGATGGCGAACGATTTGCCACGCCCGGCGAGTTTTGCCAGCGTCCCGCCCGCAATCATTTCCACATCGTCCGGATGCGCGCCAACGGCCAGAACGTCAATGCCCATAAGTCAGGTTTCCTCCCGCGCCATGAAAAGGGCGGCGATTTGATGGCCCGGCGCCAGCGGATCGAGCGACTCCATGCAGCGCCGGATGAAATCGGGTCCGTATAGATTCAGAAATGTAAATATATTCGCGACGCGCTCCTGCGGGCGGTTTTCGGGCATCAGCGCGCTGGCGATTTTTTCCAAGCGGCGGCGCCCAAGCCCCTCGCGCTCCAGCGCCTCCTCGCGCAGCCCGCTAATGACCTTCTCGATTTGCCCCGCCAGCCGCTCACGAGATTTTTGCAGCCCGCCCGATCCTCCGATGCCTTTGCCAGCGATCAGGCGATTGAGCGCATCGAGCAATTCCTTTGATTTTTCTTCCACTTCACGCGCGGCGCCTTCCAGCAGGATAGCCGAGCCGCTCGAAGTGGCAGAGGATTGTTCCTCCAAAAGACGCGGCGCATCGAAAATGCGATCCGGCCACAATCCAAGTTTTTCCGCGGCGGACTGGATGTGCGATTCGACTAACGTTACCGATATGCGCGGCAGAATGCGCGACCTCCGCACGCCCAGCACTTCGTAGAGCGGATTGATTTGCCACAAATAGAGCAATTCCGCCGGTCCGCCGAGTGTCGCCACCACGGGCAGGGCAGCGTCCTGAACGACCGGGCGCAGGGCGGCATTTGGCGAAAAATCCGCGGGGCGGCGCCGGATTTCCTCCGCAGCTTCCGCCAGCGACAGCGTTCCGGCGGACAACCGCACGCGGCCCCCATCGAATTCGAGCGCGCGGCGGCCCCGTGTCTGGGGGTCGATTTCGAAAATGCCCGGCCCCGAAAGCGGCGGCTCGAATCCATGTGCGCGCAAGGCATCCGTGCCGCGCTGCATCGCTTCCACAACATCGGGCCAGCGTTCGATTGCCGCCGCCAATACGGGCGACATCAGCGTTCGCAGCGCGATGGGATCAATCAACCGCAGCCTCCATTCGCCAAACAGCGCCCGCATCAAATCCTCAAATAATGTCATGTAATTCGAGAAATTCGCCGCCGACGCCATATCGAGAATCCACGGCGTGAATTCCGTCGGCTGCAGGGCCTCGCGCAAAAATGCCAGAAGCGGTTCGCGCGCGCCATGCAGCGAAATGTCCGCCACCTGTGGCGTCGTTCCGCGCGACATGCCTCCTTCATAAGGAAATGTGAATTTGCGCCCATTCACCACCACGCGATTCACTTCGAGAACGTCGTGATCTTCGGAGGCAATCCAGAAAAGCGGAAGGATTGGGCCTGGGGTATTTGCGCGAGAGCCGCAGTTTGTTGGTGATTCTTCTTTTTCCAATTCTGCCATGCGCCGCGCAAGCAATACAAGCGAGACGCCTTTCCAAAACGTGTAGAGCGGACCCGTGAGAAGCCCTGCCTGCTGCCCGGCGATGACATAGCGCGCGTCCAGCGGAGGCGGAGCGAGGTCAGGATTTCGCGCCGCGATAATCTCGCGCGCCGCATCCGCATTCCTCCAGGGCGACTGGCTTGGCTGCGAAACACGCGACTTGTCTTCGCCGGGGGTCCACAAAGGAAATCCCGTGTTGCTGGCAAAAGAATCTTGCTCCGCCACACGCGCAAGGATTCCCCTCGGACCGCCGAAATGCGGCAGCGCGGCAAACGCCCGATGCGAAACACCCATGCGAAGTTGTGCGGAAGGCATTAGCGTCCTGGTTCTTTCACTGCTGTAACGATCATGCGCGGATGGCGCGGCGAAAGCGCCTCGCCGCTAAAATCGCCAAACACATGGACCGACGCAAGCCCGGCCCGCTCGAACATCGCCGCGAGTTCGCCGGGCGTGAACAGCCGCACGTCTTCTGTCCAGCGCGATGTTTGCCCGCGTGAATCCGTCGCGGCCACTTCTTTTCGAATCCGTCCGCGCTCGATCCAGCGCCGCTGATGAATTGTGAATCCATTTCGCTGAATTTCATCTTCGGGAACAAGGTTTTGTTCAAGCCATGCGCAGTGGATGTGGTCCATTAGAAGCGCGCCGCCGGGCCGCAGGACGCGCGCCAACTCCCCAAGTGCGCGCTCATTTTCTGCATCGGTTTCAAAGTAGCCGAAGCTTGTAAAGAAATTCACCACCGCATGGAATTGCCCGCTGATATAGGGCAATTGGCGCAAGTCGGCGCGCACGATGCGCCCGCGCAAATCAGCATGACGCCGCGCGAGATTGAGCAGCCGCGCCGACAAATCGAATCCCCAGGCATCAAATCCAAGCTCCAGCAGCGCGCGCGAATGACGCCCCGCGCCGCAGCATGCATCAAGCACGCGCGGGCGCGCGGGCGCAGACGCAGGCGCGTCCGCATCAGCATTCATGCGCGGCGCAAAACCAAGCAGCCGCATCGCCCCTTGCGCCTCACGCCGCGCCGATTCGTTATCGCGATGGCTGTAGAGGACCGCGTAAAGGTCATCAAATGCCGCTTCATACCAAGGCGTAACCGGCAGCGGCGGCGGGGCGGGAGCGGCGGACATTCGAGGCGCTTCTCCTCGGCAAATCCTTCAGGAGGACCGGGTGGACACAGCTGCCCGGCGCGGTTTTCATTCCAATGGCCCGCGCAAAAATCGTCAATCCGAATGCCTGAAGAAACATGAGCAGCGAGGCTGCCCCCCTGAGCAGCCGGCCCGCCGCCGGACCCTATGACGCCTGCTGATTTTTCATCCTGCGAGCGCGGCGGAATCCGCGCAGCACGGCGCGCCAGGCGGCGGGCGGATCCTCGCAGGCAATCCAGCTTTCGCAGGCGCAGCCTTCAAATCCCCACACGGCCAGGTGTTCGATTCCGGCGTCGCAGGCCATGTCGATGGCGCGCGCGATTTCCCCCTCGCATCCGCGCGGGATTTTGCAGCCCTGAATCCACAATTGCGATTCCAGCCCGGCGCGTCCGCAGATTTCCTTTACGGCGCGGGCATATTCCGCCACGCGCTCGATGGGAAAATTCATCCATTGCCAGTAAGGGCCGGTGCCAAGGGTTTCGAGATGAGGCAGGCGTGCGAACGGCCGCCAGGCGCGCGGCGCTTCGGCGGGGGCGATGTGGGGCGAGAGATACAGATGATTGCGCCGTCCCGCGCGGGCCGAGGCGCGCAACAGCATCCGCAAAAGATCAAGCAGCGACTCGGTTTTGAAGCGAAGCACGTCTTCCGTTTCGCGCCGTGGCATGGGCGCGCCATGCGTGCGCTCGTAACGTTCGCGGCAGTGCTCGCATCGGCATCCCCAGCGTCCGGGACGTCCGCCCAAAAACGCCGGCGAATGAAAATGCGGTTCGTCCCAGAAGAGCACCTCCGCGCCGGTTTCCGCGGCCGCCTCGATCCACAAGCGCATGTAATCGCGAAACGCGGGCGCGTTCGGACACGCGAGCGGGGCCACTCCGCCATCATCGAGCACCTGGCAGGCGTCGGCCAAATGTTGAGTCACGAATTGGGAAAACGGCTCGCCGCCAAAAACCTTGCCCACGCCCCAGGGATCGAGTTGCGCTTCGAGACCGGCGTCGCGCGTGGCTGCCACGATGTCGCGCATCGTCCCGCGGTGGAACATCAGGTCGAATTCCGAAAACGTGTGGAGAACTGCCGTGAATCCCTGCCGGGCGAGCGAGCGCATATCCGCCGCCACGTGGCGCACCGTGCGATTTCCGAAGTAGGAACAGGTAAATTTCATAGTGCCTCGCGCGCGCCGCTCAAGAAATATGACCACCACAAAGGCACAAAGACACAAAAATGAAATTCCAAATCACACAAGCCCAATACAGCCCATATTGTGCCTTAGTGTCTTTGTGGCAATTTCCCCTTTTCTACGCGGGCTTTTCCCCCGACACCTTGCGCATGGCGCGGACGATCGTGCGCCAGACTTTGTCCGGATCGTCGGGGCGGATCCACGAAAGATGTTTGCAGGCGTCCACGCCCCAAACGGCGATGTTATTCACGCCCGCCGCCGCGGCCAGTTCGACAGCGCGTCCCGTCTCGGCCTCGCGCCCCGCCGGAATGCGAAATCCCTGAATCCAGATTTGCGGATCGCGCCCGCCGACCTTGTCGCAGACCTCGCGCACGGCCGCCGCGTAATCGCCCACGGACTCGACCGGCGCTTTGGCGAAAATCCAGTAAGGATCAGTCCCAAACACGTCCAGGTGCGGAATGCGTGCGAAAGGCAGCCACTTTTTCTTCGCGGTATCGGGCGAGTCGTAGGGCAGAACGCACAGCGCGTTCCGCAATCCGGCCCTGTGCGCCTCGCGGACGCAGAACTTGAGAAAATCAAGCAAACAGGCCGATTTAAACGCCTTCACTTCTTCGGTTTCCTCGGTGGGCATCGGCTTGTTGTATTTTTCCGCAAAGAGGCGGCGGCAATCGCCGCACAGGCACCCCCACGTATTCGGGCGCCCGATCATCCAGTTCGAGAGGTAAAAATGCGGCTCATCCCAGAATGCCACATCCGCGCCGGTCCATGCAGCGGCTTCTATCCATTCCTTGATGAAGGCGCGAAATCCCGCGTGATTCGGGCAGGCGGCGGCGGCCGGTTTGCCGTCGTTGAGCATCTGGCAGCCGTCGAGCGGGTGCATCTGCGCCCACAGCGAAAACGCCTCGCCGCCAAACACCTGCCCCACGCCCCAGGGGTCGATATAGACCTCATGCCCGGCGTCGTGCGAGGCGGCGACGATTTCCTTCACGGCCTGTTTCATAAATCGCAGATCGTTTTCGCTGAAGGTGTGGATGATCGTGTTGAATCCCTGGCGCGCCAGAAGTTTCATGTCCGCCGCCGCGTGGCGGAGGATGCGATTGCCGAAATACGCCGTTCCGATTCGCATAAGGAAATCCTTTGTTTGCTATTGGCGGAAAAACATTGAAACACAAAGACACCAAGGCACGAAAAAATCAAATTACCCAACAAGAAGCCTCTTCATTCTCTCTTCTTTGTGTCTTCCATACTTTGTGGTTTTTTCGGATTGTGAGATCATGGCATTTCGCGCCACGCCGCCGAGGCCGAAGCGCTCGATTCCAGCGAGACCGTATAGGTGAAGGGGTGGCTTTGGTCAATGGGGCTTGAGTTGTTCACGTTCGAGACGGCGAAGACAATCCAGTCGTAACGATTGGCGCTGTCGATCCGGGCGATTCCGTTTGCGGTGCTGTCGAGCGCAACTTCCTCCATCACGATTTCGCCCGCGCGCAGCCCGGTCCACCACAAGCGCCAGTTGGGCGATTCCTGGCCCTGGAACTGGAGCCGCAGCCGGACGGGCGCCGCGCCAAACGAATTGAGCAAAACGTGCGTGCAGCCGAGCGCCTGCGGCGGCATGGGCGGCGGAACCACGCCCGACGCGGGATACGCGGAATGCCGCTGCGAAGCGGGAATTGTGACCTCGGGCCACAGCGCGCCATCGTGGAAATAGCCGCTGGCGTTGCGCGGTCCGGTCAGCGCCAGCCACGCCGCGAATCGCCCGTATTCATTGGCCAGCGTGGTTCCCGCCGCGGCGAGCCGCGCTTCGAGCGCCACCTGGATGCTCGGGTGTGACCACCCGCCCGTGGCCGTGCCTTCCCAGATTTGCCGTATGATGGCGGGGCCATAGCGCGCATCCAGGTAATGCGCCCACGCGGTCGCGCCATAGGGGCGGTGGTCATCCGCGGCAAAGGCCCGCAAGCTTTCATTGGTCCGGGATAAAAAAGGAGGCATAAAGCGCAGATAATCGTTTATGTTGTCATAGACTTTGTCTTCCATCCAGGTGGCTGTCACTTCATAGAACCAAGCGTGTGCATCGTAATCGCTCGCGTCGTAAGCGAACTGGCACGCATGATTGTATTCGTGAGCGGCTGTTACCTTCATCAGGTCCAGCGCGTTGCCCGAACCGTATTGTGTGGCGGAATAATCGTTGTCCAAAACCAGGTAGGAATACGCCGCAACGCCCGCCGCTCCCGGCGCGTAGCCATCCGTCGAGGAATAGCCAAAAATCGCGCCGCTCGGCAGCCCGCCCACATCCGAGAGATACACATCATAGCGCCCATCGCCGCCATTGTTCGTTAGCGCCGAATCGTCGGGCGGAACCGTCCAGCCGAGCGTAGTATTCTCTGTTGTGGCGATGAGTTCCATTTCATCGGCGATGCTCTGGGCAAAAGCAGCAGTGGCATACGCGGCGTGCGTCGAGGGCGCGCTGACATAGTGCACAACAAAACGCGCAGAGCCGATTGTCGAAGCCGTGTAAGCGCCGCCCGCGGACCATTTGGCTCCAGCCATATCGCCGCCGCTCGAATCGTCCGGACGCAAAAGCAGCGAGGCATAGCGCGCGCGCATATCGGGATCGAGTCTGTCGAGGTTGAGCGCCAATTGGAGCAGAGCGCCCGTCGGGCTTCGGCGATTGGGCGCGGCGGCGGCCGGCGCTGGATGCGGCGAAGGAGCGGCCCCGGGCGCTGGATTGAAAAAGAACGCATCGAGTTGCGATGCCAATTTCGCCTGGTCCTGCGCGGAAAGTGGCGCGCGCTCCGCCGGCTGGCCGCCAGCAAAAACGGACGTGGCGGCGGCAACACAACATACCGCGGCGAGCAAGACCGCCAGTGGCGCAAGCGGCATCCACAAGAGAAAATGCCGCGCGCGCGCGCAACGCCAGGCTCTGGTTTTTGGTTCAGGCATCATAATTCAGAATCCTTTTGGCCATTTGTCGGTGATGAGGAAGGCGGCTCCACCTGTTCATTTTCTTTGATCTGATCGAGCGGAATTTCAAGCTTCTCGATTTTTTCGTAGAGATTTCGGCGGCTCATGCCGGTCCGGCGCGCGGCCTCGGCCACGGAACCACTGGAGCGGCGGAGAATCTCGACGAGGTATTCGCGTTCGAACCGGTCGCGCGCCTCACGGAAATCCGTGGCGGCCCCGGCCAGATGACGCGCGGCCCGTGCCAGCGATTCAGGGCCAGTATCGGGCGCGGACGGCGGCATCTCCTCCTCCAAATCGGCGGCATCAAACACGCCTGCCCCATCGGAAGCTGCACCAGGTTCGGCGAAGGTTCCTGCCGCGCCCGGCGCGCCTGCGCCTGGCGGCGTTCCGCCCACTGTCCCGGGCAGGACACTGTGGGGCGGCGGCGTGATCGGACGCCCGCCCGCCGTCATTGCGGTGGGACTCGCCTCCAGAGAAAGATCGCTCGGCAAATCCGCCGCGTCGATTACGTTGCCATCGAGCAATACCACAGTGCGTTCGAGGATGTTTTCCAGCTCGCGCACATTTCCGGGCCAGGAATGTTCCTGCAAACGGGCGAGTGCGGCGTCTGTAATCGTAATCTCGCGGCGGCGGCGGTCGCTAAGGCGTTTCAGGAAATGGCGCGCCAGAACAGGAATGTCGCCCCGGCGGCGGCGCAGCGGCGGCAGCTCGATGGAAATCACATTCAGCCGGTAAAACAAATCGCGCCGAAACGCCCCATTTTCGATGCCGCGCTTGAGATCGCGATTGGTCGCCGCCACAAGCCGGATGTCGATCGGGATGCTCCGCAATCCGCCCACGCGCTGAATTTCGCGTTCCTGCAGCGATCGCAGCAACTTCGCCTGCAATCCCGCGGACATGTCGCCGATTTCGTCGAGAAACAGCGTTCCGCCTCCGGCCAGTTCCATCAGGCCGAGTTTCGTCCGCGCCGCGCCCGTGAATGCCCCGCGTTCATAGCCAAACAATTCGCTTTCGAGGAGATTTTCGGGAATGGAAGCGCAGTTGATCGGCACAAACCGCCCGGCGCTTCGATGTGAGAGGCGGTGGACCGCCCGCGCCACGAGCTCCTTGCCGGTGCCCGATTCGCCCGTGATGAGCACGGCCGAATCGCTCGGGGCGATTTTCTCGATCAAGCGGCGGATTTCCTGAATTTCCGGACTTTCGCCGATCATTTCCGTCGAGGCCACGGTGGCGCGCCCAAGCGTATCGCTCAGCAGGCGGTTTTCCTGGCGCAGGCGGCGGTTTTCCATCGCCCGCCCAACAGTCAGGAGGATGTCGTCCATCTGAAACGGCTTGGTGATGTAGTCATAAGCGCCGCGCTTGAGCGAATCCACCGCGCCTTGGATTGTCCCATAGGCCGTCAGGATGATTACGGCAATTTCGCTATCGAGTTCCTGAACGCGCTTGAGCACTTCCTCGCCCGAGAGCGTGGGCATGCGGATGTCGGTCAGCACCACATCCGGCGGTTCGCGTTCGATCGCGCGCAGAGCCGCCACCGGGTCCGTGAAGGTAATGACGTGATAGCCTTCGAGGTTAAGAATCCGCGTCAGGATACGGCACATGTTCTCCTCATCGTCGATCACAGTCACGGCGCCCCGGTAGGCGGACTTCCCCAGCGAGGCGGAGTGAGCGGGCGAAGATGAAGAGGGTTGATTCATATAAATAGACAGGCGGCGGCGCGAAGGGACCGCCCGATGCATAACGGGGCGCGGCAACGAAACATCGCAGACGCCCAGCCGTCCGCACCACCGAAGGCAATGCGGAGAGCGCTTTCATATTCTTTTATATCCGCCGCTTGCGCGAGGCAAGCTGGCTTTGCGGCTTCGCAGAGCGCGGGGAAAAGGGCACTTAAGGAAAAAAGGCTACTGGCGAACGAAGACTGGCCGCGCAAGTTTGATCGGCGGGCGGGCCACCGACGGCTCGACAGGCGCCAGGCGGTATTCCTCGAGGTGGAACGAGTCATTCGCCGCGAAGGTCAGCGTCACGTCAAACGCCACCCCGATGCGATGCAGCGCGTCGGCGTATTCACGCTGATAATGCTCGACCAGGTGCGGATGCGCCGTGATGCAGATCGAAGCCGGGCGGTTGGGCGCGTGAAGCATGTCCAGCAGTTCGTATTTCAGGCTCCGCCACACTTGGTCCTCGGAAAGAATGCGCCCGGTTCCGGCGCAATAGGGGCAATCGACAAAGACCTGGTGGCGCAACGACTGGCGCACGCGTTTGCGCGTCAGTTGCAGCAGTCCAAACTCTCCGATGCGCGTCATGGCAATCTTGGCGCGGTCGCGCTTGAGATGCTTGCGCAGTTCCTCGATCACGAGCGTCTGATTGTCGCGCGAGAGCATGTCGATGAAGTCGCATACGACGATGCCGCCGATGTCGCGCAGGCGCAATTGCTGCGCGATCACCTCGCACGCCTCCAGGTTCGTCTGCAGGATCGTTTTTTCCTGATCCTTCTTGCCGATGAACCGGCCCGTGTTGACGTCGATGGCCACCAGCGCTTCCATTTCATCGATAATCACATAGCCGCCGCTTTTCAGCCACACACGGCGCTTGAGCGCCTTTTGCACCTGTTTGTCCACCTGGAACGTGCGCATGATGTTGGTCGAGGGATCGCACAACTTCACGCGATCGAGCAGGTGCGGCAGGAATTGCTGAAGGGCGGCGAGGAGGCGGCGCTGCTGAACAGGCGAGTCGATCAGGATTTCGTCCACGTCGCTTGTCAAAACATCGCGCACGATCCGGTAAAGGATTTCCTGGTCGTCATAGACGAGTCCGGGATGCCCGAGGCGGCGGAACCGCTCGACAATCTGCTCCCACTGGTTGCTCAGGAGCGTAACGTCGTTTTTAATCGACTCGTCAGGCGCATCGACGCCGGCCGTGCGGACGATGTAGCTCAGCCCATTGGCGCGGATGTCGTTCAGGAGGCGCCGCAGACGGTGGCGGTCCTGCCCGATCTCGACCTTGCGCGAGACGCCCCCCTCCTGGCTCGGGAAGGGCAATAGCACGAGGTAGCGCCCGGGGAGCGACAGGTTGGTGGTGACGCGCGGGGCTTTGTCGCCGATTTCGTCCTTGATAACCTGGACAAGGATTACATCGCCGCGCTGGACGGGCGGTTCGTCAAACGTTCGCGGCGGGCGCCCAGACCGTTCCGGCCCTCGCGAGCCGCCGTTTCGCGACGGCGAGGAAGCCCCTTCGCCCTTGTTCAGGTTCAGGGAGTCGAAGCGGATGTCCTGGAAATGCAAAAAGGTGCGGCGCTCCAGGCCGACGTCCACAAAGGCCGCCTGCAATCCCGGCACTACATCTTCCACTGTTCCACGATACAGATTTCCTACGATTGTCTTATCATCGGTTTTTTCGATGAAGAGTTCAACCAGTTCGCCATCTTCGAGAAAAGCTACGCGTATTTCCTTTTCCTCGCAGTTAATAAGGATCTTCTTCTCCATACACATCCTCTTGTAATAGTGCGGGCCGGTTCGCCGGCGTGGCGCGGGAAAGCAGAAGTTTGAAATCAGCCATGCACACCCATCTTGTTCCAGACTAAGGCTGAAGCCTTTTCCAGAATGCGCGATAGGCGGGTGTTCGGAAAATCGCAGGAGGCGCTAGTCCGCGCAATTCGGCGGCGCGCAAAAACGGCTGTGCTCTCAAAACCTAAACACGCTTTTGGGCCGGATTGAATTCCGACGCGGCCCGATCAAGTGATTTCCAGCCTCGCCCGCCACCGCCACATCCCCCACAGGCAGCGCGCGGCCGGGCGGAAGCTCTTCAAAGCCACTGCTTGCATACTTGACACCTGCGAGCCGTGCAACGCAAAAATTATTAATGTTCTACTTTCGTTTGAAATTCACCAGAAGGTTGCGGGCAAAAATGATTGGCGCGAGCGAGGTTGCGGGGATTGGGGAGGTTGTGAGTTGTGGGTTGTGAGTTGTGAGATAAGAAGTGGCCAGTGATCAGTGGCCAGAAAACAAACTGCGGCCTTTGGTCTGTTTGGTCTTTTTCGTCCTTTTGGCCCTTTTTGTCTCATAGGTCCTATTGGTCTTACTGGTCCCATAGGTCCCATTCTTTCCATTCATACTTGTGCGCCCAGAATGTCGCCCGTCTTCAGCAAATGCGCATTAATCAACGCGGCAGCCTCGACGGCGGCGCGGTCGGGCAGTTTCACGCGCGTAAGCAATACCGACCCATCTCCCGTTGCGACGGCGATTCCGCGTCCCTTCACAAGCGCGATCACTTCGCCCGGCTCCGAGCCGTCCGGCGCGGGAATCGGGTCGCCCTCGGGCGTCGTGAACGGTTCCGCCGCCAGAATCTTCCAATCCTGCCCGTTGTGCGTGGTCCAGGCCGAGGGCCAGGGAATCATGGCGCGGATCAGGCACGAGACGGCCCGGTTTCCGGCGCGCCAGTCGATGCGGCCATCCTCGCGCTCGATCATCGGCGCGTGCGTCGCTTGCGCTTCATCTTGCGGCGTCAACGGAACGCTCCCATCGCGTTCGAGCCGCTCAAGCGTCTGCATCATCAGGTCCGCCCCCACGACGCTCAGCATGTTCCCGAGCGAAATCGTGTCGTCGTCTTCGAGGATGTCCACTTCCTGAGCGCACACAATCGGCCCCGTGTCCATGCCCTCATCGAGTTTCATGATCGTGACGCCGGTTTGCTGTCCGCAATCGGCGATGGCGCGCTGAATGGGCGCGGCGCCGCGGTATTTGGGCAGGAGCGAGGCGTGGATGTTGAAACACCCGTGGCGCGGGGTATCGAGAACCTCGCGCGGGAGGATTTTCCCGTAGGCCACAACAACGGCGGCGTCCGGCTTGAGCGCCGCCAGCGTCTCGTGGAATTTTTCCGCCCGCAGTTTTTCCGGCTGCAACACAGTCAATCCGGCCTGGAGAGCGCGCTCCTTGATGGGCGGGGGCGACAGTTTGCGTCCGCGTCCCGCCGGGCGGTCCGGCTGCGTGACCACGGCAACGATTTCGTGCGCCGAATCGAGCAGCCGCTCGAGCATTGGCATGGCAAAATCCGGCGTTCCCATGAATACAATGCGCATTCGATGATCCTTAGGCAAACTCCGCAAAAAGACATGATGAGAGATACTGCCGGCGCGCGCCGCGGTGTATGGCGCGACGAATCAGTGCGCGCCATAAGTCCACGTGGGCCGCACACGCACAACAAAATCTTCTATCCCCTCGCATTCTCCATGCATCAGCTGCAAGACCGCCTCCGCTACCGAATCGGCATCAGTTGTCAAATCCATGCCATAGCGCTCGCGCCATTTGGCGGAAAAAGAATCCCAGTTTTCGCCGCGCTGTTCGGCGATGCCCCGCAGCGTTCGTTCCGCCCCCGAGCCGGGCAGCGGGCCGCCCTGCACAATTGTGGCGTTAATGCGCAGGATTTTCCCTTCCTGGCGCAGGGATCGCGCGAGAATTTTCAGGCCGGCGAACGTCACTTGCGTCAGCGGATCGTTGTATTCTTCGCCCAGATCGGAAGTGAGAAAGGCGATGGTTCCCTGCGGACGGCTGCTGCGCAAAAGGCGGTCGGCAAATTCGCTCGCGCACAACCCCGCGCCGCCCAGGCTCGAAATAAGCCCCTGGCGCCATTTTCTTGGCGCGCGCGCTATGGATTCGTCCGCCAGATGAAACCCGACGCCATAGCAAAGGAGATTGGGCAGGCCGTAAGTCTGGCCGATCAAATCGAAAGCCGCGCTTATGGATTCCGGCGAAGTGGCGTCCAGGCCCACTCCCTGCACCGACAATCCCTCGGCGCCCATCCGCTCCGCCAGATCCGCCGTTTCCTCGTCGTCGAAATCCGCCACAACCACGAGGCAGCCTTGCGCGGCCAGGCGGCGGGCGATGGCCCTCCCGCTTGGGGCAAGGCCCCCTACAATGAGCGCAATGTGTCCCCGCAAGGATTGGCCGGAATACACCGTCAGGTTACCGCCCTTGGGATTTTTCCGAATTCCTGGACGCGGCCAGCCAGCACGCGATCAACCATTCGTCATCCATGCCGCCGCGCAGCGCCTCGCGCCCTCTTTTCAGGCGTCTCTGGCGGCCCTCAGACCGCTCCATTGCGTTTCTAGCAAAGACCTTTTCAGGAGGCAAGCTTCTCAGGAGCATTTTCCCGAAAAAAATTGCGCCGCCCGGCCCCAAGGCCAAGCCTGCCAAAATCCGCCCCGACCACAAAATTCTTGAATTGTGAGGCCCTGGGACCGCGAGGCTCCGCACTCGCGAAACCCTGGGACCGCGAGGCTCCGCACTCGCAATACTCTGGGACCGCGAGGCTCCGCACTCGCGTTTTCTCCGGCTTGCGTCCCCCATCCGAAAGAATCAACCCACCCGCACGAGGATTTTTCCGGGCGCGTTGCAGGCCGCCTCGAAGGCTTCGCCGAGGCGTTCGAGCGGAAATTCGCCCTGAATAAACCGCTGTAGTGGCAGACGGTGACGGAGTTGAAACTCGATGGCCTTGTCAAACGGCCCGCAGCGCGATCCCTGGATGCGAATCTCGTTCACAACAAATCGCGTGAGCGGGAAATCGCGCACGGGCTGTCCGGGCGTGGATTTAAGCGCCACGACGCCTCGCGGACGCACAAGGTCGAACGCCAGCGCCAAACCCTCGGGCGCGCCCGTGGCTTCGGCAACCAAATCCGCGCCCAAGCCGCCCGTGCGTTCGAGAACCAGATCGAGCAGCGGCGAGGAGGCGGGCGCGAGCGGATCGGGCGATTCGACGCGGAATGGCTTGTTTTCGCCCACCTTGTTCCCCGGTTGCTCGCACGGGATCATGAAAACTTCCAAACCCATCTCTCGCAAAATCTCCGCCCGGTGCAGGTCGCGCGTGGTCACGATGGTTTGCGCGCCTCGCGCCTTTGCCACGAGGGCGATCAGCGCCCCAAGCCGCCCCGCGCCAAGCACGACCACAAAATCGCCCGCGCCCGCCGGGCTGAGTTCAAACGTCTGAAGCGCGGCTGCCAGCGGCTCGATCAGCGCGCCTTCCTCGTCGCTGAAATCGTCCGGCAGCACGTGAATCGCCCGCCACGGAACGATGATCTCGCGCTGAAACGCGCCATCCCACGCCACAATGCCCGTCACAGTGCGCGCGCGGCAATGCGTCGGCAGGCAGCGATGCGCCGGATCGCAATGCGGCTCGATCCCGAGGGCGTAACAGGTGTTGTTGATTTCCGCCGTGACGCGCCGCCCCGCCAGATTGGCTGGTCCGCCCGCGCCCACTTCGATCACCTGCCCCGCCCATTCGTGTCCGAGCACGAGCGGCAGCGGCACGCGATACCCGCCCGACCAGATTGCCAAATCTGTTCCGCACACCCCCGCGACGCGAACGGCCACGCGCGCCTCGTATGGTTCAAGCGCGCGGCGCGCGCGTTCCTGCGCTTCGATTCGTCCCGGTTCCGTCAACACCATCGCCAGCGGCATGAAATCACCTCGAAAAGAAAAGAAGAGGAAGAGAAGAGATATTTACCGCGAAAATTGCGAACATTACGAAAAAAATCATCAAGACCTGCTTCATGTTTCCATGAAACAGGTCTTGATTTGAATTCCTCTTATTTTCGTTCTTTTCGTGTTTTTCGCGGTAAAAATCTTACTCTTCTATACTCAGTGCGCGAGTTGGTTGTGCATCACGTAAACGAAATTCACCTCGCGCTTGGGAACTTCGGCTTTTTGATCGGCGGGACGCGCCTCCAGGTCGATGAAAATCTCCAGGCGGCCGTTATTTTTTATCTCGTAACGCACGCCCTTCGAGTCCAGTTCCTCGATGTCCCAGTCGTCCTGCATCTGCTCGACAACCTTGATTGTCACAGGGTCCTTTTTGAAGTTTTGCAGTTCGTAGCGGACATGGACGCGCCGGTCGTAAAGCACCACCTGCTTGGACGAATTGACCGTCTGCTTGATTTGTTCGTCGGATTGGACATAGCGCTTCAGCGTGACGTCCTTCACCGTGCCGAGCGAAAGATTGCGTTTTTCGCGCACAGGCGCCTCTTCGAGGTTGTCTTCGCCAAGGAACACGGCGGTTCCGGCGGCGTCCTGTTGATAGATGCGCACCTTGCCCGCCGGAAGTTTGAATTCTCCAAAACCGTTTTCCTTCGTGTTTTCGATTTCATAGACCATCTGGATGATTTCGCCATCGTCGCCGCGTCCGGAAAACGGCTCGGGTTCGCAGAAATAAAGTTTGCGGACCGGCATGGCGCCGTTCGTGAAAGAGAGCAATTGCTTCGTCTCGCGGTTTTTGAGTCCGCGCGTCCATTCGGCGGCGAAACCGCGGCGGATCAGCGCATCGTCGAGGTCTTCGCCCGAGACGTTTGAGAGGCGGAAGTATTCCTTGAGCATCGCGGTTTTTTCATCCTTCGCCACAGTGACTTCGTAGGAATCCAGGCGCGAAAAGCCAAGGAGCAAATACAAAATGCGAACGCGCTCGGTGCGCGCCTCGGGTGAGAAAATTTCCCACGTCAGCGCGTTTTCGTTCGGCGGATACGAGACGTTGAGAACCTTGCTCGATTCGGGTTTTTCGCCGGGATGATCGAGCATTTGTATCTGGATCGATCCCGCGTCGATGGCGACGCTTTGCCAGCTGAAATCCACAGCGTTCGAGCCTTGCTGAAGGGCGAGCACGCGTTCTTCCGTGACGAGGTTTGCCGTGGGATGATCGAGCGAAAGCACCAGGCGGGCGCGCTCGGGGAGAGCGACGAGCTTCGTGCGGGCCGCCGCCGATCCCGCTCCCGCCGCGAGCAGGGCGGCAAGAAGCGCGGAAAGAAAAGCGGCGCGAAATGCATTGCGATCTATGCGAATCATGGCGTTAGCCTCCGTGAGTGGGCGATGGTTGTGGCGGACGGACGGATGAAGGTCCGCGTCGTTCGCCAGGGATTCTGGCTTACCGGGGCGCGCGCCGGGGTCTGCGCGGCTGTGGCGGCGCTTGAGGCGGTTGCGCAGACGGCGAATCGCCGCCAGGCGCCACCTGCGCGGTTGCCCGGCTGCGAGAGCCAAACCGTGTTGTCAGCAGATAGGAAATCTCCCGTTTCGACAGCGGTTCGAGCGTTGTCTCAAACTCCACACGCTCGATGTCTTTCTTTGTGAATTTGACTGTCTTGGCGTCGATTTTCGGATCGATTTCCCAGTCGCCATCAAAATAACGCGCGACTTTCACAGGGACCGCGCCCCTTCGCGAGTTGCGCAATTCAAGCGTCCATTGTTCATCCGTAATCCAGCCCACGACATTGCCAAACGAATCAAAGTCGATGTCGCGCCGCTTGAAATCCATCATCTTAGGTTCGAGCGTAATCATGCCGTCGGGACCAAGGTTGAGTTCGATTTTTTCGCCCACGGGAACATATTTATTGTTATGCTGCCCGGCCCAGGCAAGGCCCCCCGCGCCGTCATCGCGCAGCGCGCGGAATGTCCCCTCCGGCAGCGGATCGGGTTTGTCGCCGAATCCGTGTTCTTTATCGTTTTTGGATTTGTAGAATTTGATGATTTCAGGGCCGTATTTGCGCTCATCGAGTTCGTAGGCCACCTCGATTTTCACCGCGTCTTTTGAGAATGACCGCAGGCGCTTGCTCCAATTGTTGGGCAGGTCCTCGGTGCCTTCGATGGTGTAAAGTTGATATTCGGAAATGGCCTGCTTGACCACTTCCTTCACCTCGGCAATTCCGGCCATTTCGGAGGATTTCATGGACGCCGCGGCTGGCATCGCGCGCACCTGATCGGCCAAAAACATCATCTCGCGCGCTGCCTCCTGGCGGACATTGTCCTTGCGCTTTTCCGGGATAATGCCGCGTCGCGCCAGGTCGGCGATTTTTTCGACCAGGTTGATCGTCCCCACCACGAGCCGCGTTTCGGCGTTTTCGAAATCCTCGCCGCTGCGGTTGGTGACGCGCACGTATCCTTCAAGGCCCGCCTCGGTTTCCGCCGCGTTGGCGCGAAGCACGTAATCGGCTTCCCAGGTGATTCCGCTCGTGAAATACATGATCTCGATGCGCGCCGGACCCGCCTCTTTCGCCTCGACGTTCCATATCAAAACGTTCTCCGTGTTGGCGGGATACGTGATGTCGAGAATCTGGAACTGATCGGCGCGCTCGGTGAATTCGAGTTGCAGCGACGTCGGATCAATCAGCGTTCCGGCCCACGAAAACTGGATGGGATTGAGGCCCTTCGAGAAGGTGAGCTGGCGCGACTCGCGCACCAGCGTCAGGTCCTCGCTGTTGTAGATTGTCAGCTGGATTTTGTCGCGCGCGGGGATGGTGACAAGATCGATCTTAGCGTGGGCCGGCGGCGGGATGGCGATCACCGCAATGGTTGCGAGGATTGCCGCCACGCATGGCGCTGCGAACGATTTAAGCGCCCCCCGAGGAGCAAACATTCCCGCCCCTCGCCCTCGCGCCAGCCCGTAATTGGATGTGCGCTGAGCCTGCATCAGACTCTCCTTTCCTGTGCGGAATTTTATATGCGCGTGGATCGCGCCTCGCGCCGAGCTATTCCTTGTGAATTTGCTTGTAGCGCGCTCGCGCGTCCTCGACGTGCTGCTTCACCACCGGATCCTCATCGGCGGAGAATTTCTCCAGGAACTGGCGGAGAACTTCCTTGGACTCCGCGTATTTTTTGTTCTTTTCGAGGGTGATTCCGAGTTCATACAGCCCAAGCGAAAGAACCTCGCGATTGCCCGGATACATATCGAGAGCGCGGCGGTATTCGCGTTCGGCGGCGGAAAAACGCTGGCGCATCAGATCGCAGCGCGCCTGCATAATCACGGCGCGCGGCGTGTATGTTTCATCCGATGGAAAGAATTCCTGCACTTTGCAAAATGCCGCGCGGGCCTCTTTCAGCGCTCCATCGCGCCCTTCCGCCGATGGAACCATGCCCTCCGCCTTGCGGTATGTTGTGTAAGCCACATCATATTGCTCTCGGGCCGTGGCCATCTCGGGAATTACATATTTCGGCGAAAAAAGGAAACATCCGCCCGCCAGGGCAACCACCATCATCAGCGCGAGGAGCCGGATTGGACGCATCATCGTTTGGGCAACTCCTTTGGAAGGAAATCAAAAAGGGCGGGAATGCCTTTCGCGTTGGCCCCGAACTCGCCCATGTTTCAGCTGTCCACGAATCTCGCGCCGCGTCAACCCCTTCCCCACCGAGGCGCTCCGATTCGATTGGACATCGCGTCGCAAAAAAAGTTCCCGAAAATTTCTCGAACGGCTTTGTTTGAGCGGAACAGAAAAAACCCAAAGGACGCAAGGGACCCAAAGGACGTGATAGGGCGTTGTGGGTTGTGAGTTGTGAGTTAAGAGATGGGAAGCAAAGGGGTTGAAAGGACTTGGAAGAAGACCTGCCACGGAAATCGAAAGCATTGCCCACTGATCACTGTTCCCTGCTCACTTCTTCTCTCACAACCCATAACTTTCCGCCCACTGCCCACTTCTTCACTTCCCTCGTGGTGGCGGCGGTTCCAGGCCGAATACCTCCATCACCTTCTTCATGTCTTCCCACACCTCGCGTTTTCCCGAGGGATTGCGAAGCAAATAAGCGGGATGGAACGTCGGCATAAGCGGGATGGATTCGTAGCGCTGCCAGCGCCCGCGCACTTTCGAGATGGCTAGTTTCGGATCGCGCAGCAAACAGCGCAGCGCCACGGCCCCGAGCGCCACAATGACCGGCGGGCGGAGAATTTCCAACTGGCGCTTGAGATATGGCTCGCACGCCTGCATTTCGTCGTATTCCGGCGCGCGATTGTCTGGCGGACGGCACTTGACCACGTTGGCGATAAACACCTCTTCGCGCGAGAGGCCCATTGCCCGGATGATATCCGTCAGCAAGCGCCCCGCACGCCCGACAAACGCAAGGCCCTGCAAATCTTCTTCCTGCCCGGGACCTTCGCCAACAAACACAATCGGCGGACGCACGCTGCCCTGGCCGGGAACAACGCGCGTGCGCCCTTCGCACAAACGGCAGGCATCGCACCGCGCAACCTCGATGGCGATTTGCGATAGTTTTTCAATCCTCTTTTCGGGCGGGAGCGCCGGAGTCAATTCGGCGGAAACCGCCGGAATGGCCAGCGTCGTGGATGGCATTGGCGGGGGCAGCGGCAGCGGAGTCGTAGCGCGAGGCGGTGCGGATGCCGCCGGGGAGGATTCCTCCGCAAATAGATCGGGCGTGTCCGCTTCAGCCGGGGGAGGCGCGGCGGAGGAGGAGGCTGGCGATGCAATGACTGGCGGAAGTGGCGTGGCGATTCTCGAAGGAGCGGATGCAGCCAGCGGATCGCGCCGCAAAGCGAATTCCCGCCCGGGAGGCGGACAGAACAGCGAACGCGGAAATTCATCAGCGGATGGCGAAGGGCACGCGGCGGGCGCCGCTGGCAAAGCAGGCGCGGCAAGCCCGGAATTGTCAGGCTTGTCAGCCTGATCAGGCTTTGCAGGCACGGCTGTTCTGGCAGATGCAGGTTGCGCGGAAGGTGCCGGGGCGGCGGCAGGCGCTGGAGGGGCGGAAGGCACAGGCCCGCCTTCGACGCACACAAATCCCAACTCACGCAAATTCTCAAGATGCCGTATCAATGCCCGCCGCGTGGTTTCACGATCCATGCCTGTTTCCTCTCGAATTCTCAGCTCCCATTGGCTCACTTTTTCGCGAATGCAAACGGACGCAGGTCAATTTCGGGATCCAGCGACGAGAGCGTTTCCGCCAGCAGGTCCACAACGGCATCCACGTCGTCGAGCGAAGCTACTTCCGAGGAGGAGTGCATATAGCGCAACGGGATGCTGAGCGTATTGACCGGAATGCCCGAACGGCGCACGGCGATGGAATCGGCATCTGTGCCAAAACTCCCCGACTCTGCCCCAATCTGATAAGAAATCGAACGGCGTTCGGCGGCTTCTTCGAGCGCGCGAGAGAGAATCTTGCTCGATTTGACGCCGCGGTGAATCACCGGTCCGCTTCCCAGGTGGACTTCTCCGAAGCGCTTCTTCTCGATTCCAGGACTGTCGGTCGCGTGCGTGACGTCGATGGCGATAGCCGCCTGCGGATCAAGCCCATAGGCAGCAGGTCCGGCGCTAAAGACGCCCGTTTCCTCCTGGGCGGACGAGATTCCAATCACAGTCAGGGGCGGCGGGGTTGAGCGCGCGGCAAGCAGCCGGAGTGTCTCGATTACCACATAGACTCCCGCCTTGTCGTCGAAATCGCGCGCCGCGGCCCGGTTGCCGCAAAGAAGCGCAAATCCCTCGCCCCACACGGCGGGCGTGCCCACAGGCGCAAGGCGCTCGGCCTGCTGGCGGTCCCGCGCTCCGATGTCGATCCACAAATCATGCAGTTGCAGCTTTTCTTTGTCCTCCTTTCCCTCTTCCATCTTGCGCAGATGGACAGCCGTGCGCCCTATCACGCCCGGAACATCGCCTTGCGGATTCATAAGACGCACGCGCTGTCCGGGCAAGACATGCGGATCGACTCCCCCGATGCTGTTGAAATACAAAAACCCATCATCGTCGATATAGCGGACGATGAGGCCGATTTCATCGGCGTGCCCGGCCAGGACGATTTTCCGCGGCGAAATCCCTGGCAGGCGGGCAATCACACTGCCATGAACATCCTGGTTCACCTCGGGGCAAAAGGCGGAAACCTCGCGATGGAAAATCTCCTGAACCTTTCCCTCAAATCCCGAGGGACTGGGCGTATCAAGCAGTTGGCGCAAAAGAGCGGTTTGGCGGTTGTCCATCGGTGCTTCTCCTGAAAAATCAACATGCCGGCAAGCGGTGGCGTGGCGCCGCGAGCGCCAGCAACCCTTGACCATAATCGAGATAGGGTCAAGGAAGGAGGCGCTTATTTATTTGCGCGCCGCCGGTATCAGGCTGCAATTGACCTGCCCGAGGGAATGTGCAAATTTAGTATTGCTTCTTCAGGGATTGGAGAACGGGCCAGGGGGCAAAAACGGCGCGTGAACAACAGGGGGACCGAGCAATGGCTGTGGAAACCCATGACGAGGAAATGTCGCGGAACCGTTTCCGCGGCTGTCTGATGGGTCTGGCGACAGGCGATGCGCTGGGAGGACCGGTCGAATTTGCCACCCATTACGAAATCCAGAAGAAGCATGGTGTTTTGCGCGAGATGGTCGGCGGCGGGTGGATGAACCTCGCGCCCGGACAAGGCACCGACGACACGGCGCAAGCCACTGCCCTGGCGGAAAGTTACGTGGTCCGCCGCCAGTTCGACGGCCTGGACTTCTCGCGCCGCCTGGTCGCATGGCTTTCTGGCAACCCGCCCGATGTGGGCAATCAAACCCGCCGCGTTCTTGATTTTATCCGTGAAAATCCAACGCGATGGACCGACGCCGGACGCGAAATCTGGTATGAATCCGGCGGCAGCATGGCGGGCAACGGCTCGATCATGCGATGCGCCCCCACGGCGCTTTTCCGTTGGAACGATGTGGATTTGCTCGTGCGCGAAACAATCCAGGCCAGCCAGGTTACGCACTTCGATCCGCGATGCTGCGAGGCGTGTGTGATCGTGAATTTTGTAATCATGCAATGCCTTCACGGGCGTTATTCGCCCGACCTCGCGCACCAGGCGCTGGTGTTTTTGCGCGGCGCGCGCCAGACGAGCGCATACCAGGCGCTCGCGGGCCATTACGAAATCGCCCGAGTTCGCGCCCACGTGCCGTCGGGAATGGAAATGTCGTATCTGGACGACCGCGAGGCCGTGGACCAGGCGCTCGAGGCGCTGGACACGCTGACTCGCGAGGACCTGAAATCCACAGGCTATGTGGTGGACACCATGCAATCGGCGTTGTGGATCGCCCTGCGCGCGGAATCCCTCGAAGCCGGGCTGGTCGAGGCCGTCAACCTCGGCGGCGACGCGGATACCCTGGGCGCAGTGAGCGGGGCGATTCTCGGCGCGCGATTCGGCATCATGGAAATTCCAGCCCGTTGGGGAACTCGCGTAGCCGATCACGGACGAATCATTCAACTGGCGGATTATCTATACGAACGCGCCCCACGCGATGCATCCATCACGCAATTCTGACAACAGCCTTAAAATAATAATACCATTTTCCCGTAATTCTGTTCCCTGAATTTGCTCTGAAGGAGCAAAAGA
>CAYUNT010000039.1:0-27183 GCA_964446285.1 uncultured Candidatus Sumerlaeota bacterium
GGCAATTGCGCCATTTTCTCGCGAAGCACAGGGCCAATTTGCATTTCCGCTTCCGGTTCGCGCGCCAAAAGATCGCGCAATTCCACAAGCAATTCCACATTGTCCGCGACGAGTTCCGGACGGACGCGGGCGGTTTTGAGCAGCGCGCGTTCGCGCCGCCAGGCCACGATGCGCGCATGATGGCCCGATAACAAAATGTCCGGCACGCGGCGCCCTTCAAATTCCTCGGGGCGCGTGAAGTGCGGGCAGTCGAACAATACGCCGTCGAAAAACGAGTCGCGAGGCGCACTTTCGGGATTTCCCAGCACGCCGGGAACCATGCGCGCAACGGCGTCCACAATCAGCATGGCGGGGATTTCGCCGCCTGTGACGACGACATCGCCAATCGAGATTTCCTCGTCGATGCGCGTTTCGATCACCCGTTCGTCGAGCGCTTCGTAATGGCCGCAGACGATGACAATGCGTTCGAGTGCGGCCAGTTCGCGCGCCACTTCCTGCGTAAAATGGCGTCCTTGCGGGCTTGTGAGGATGACGCGCGGACGGCCGGGCGCGCCGGGCGGACCGGCCACGGCATCGAGGGCGCGCGCCAGCGGCTCGGGTTTAAGGACCATTCCGCCGCCGCCGCCATAAGGCGTGTCATCCACAACATGATGGCGGTCGTCTGTCCAATCGCGGATGTTCCATGCGCGGACGTCCAGCAAGCCGCGTTCGCGCGCGCGCGCCAGGATGCTTTCCGCAAGCGGCGAATCGCCAGAAAACCATTGGGGAAACAACGTAAGAATGTCGATGCGCATTGACGGACGCTCTCCGCGCGGGCGGCATGGGCAGCGTGGGCGGCATGGGCGCCATGCAGGCGGAATGGTCGTTGGGCGGCGCGCGCGAAGTCAATCCTTGCCTCGCGGGTTTGTATGGCGCGAAAACGCCTGTGCCGGAGAGTCTTGGGCGCGCTGCCGCTCGGACCAGCAGCGCGGCGCAGAAAAACGGCAGGATGCATGGGAGATGATCGCATGAACCCGATTCATTGCGGCCACAAGGATTTGCGAACCAAGAGATTTCGCGCCGGAGGAACGGCAGGCGCGGCGGCGATGATGACCGCGCTCGTGTGCCTTGCCGTTCTTGCGCCCCGCGCGCAGGAAGCCCCGCCGGCGCCGCCCGTTTCCACCCCGATCGACATCGGACCGCCGCCGCAAGTGGTGCGCGGGACGATCCTCGGCGCAAAGGATCAATACGCCGTGGCGGGCGCGACGGTGTTGCTCGAGGTGTCCGACATGTCCACGCGCCGCCCGATTCTGAAAACCCGCGCGCGCACAGACAACGACGGGCGCTTCGAGGCCGACCTTTCCTCTGTAAAAGCGGAATGGATCGGGATTCAGTTCAACGCCTGGTCGCCGCATCATGCCGAGGCGCTCAAGATCGAAATCATCGAGAAAAAGTCGCTTCCGTTTGAGATCACAATCGAGTTGCAACCGGGATTTTGCATCAGCGGGCATGTGTATGACCCCAAAGGCAAGCCCTTGCCAGGTGCGTCGGTTGAGGTGCCCTATTCCCGGCCCGTGATCAGCGAATTCGATGGATTTTACAGCCTCGAAGGCATCCCGCTCTATGGCCGGACGCAAGTCACCGCCTCGGCCGCCGGATACTCGACGGAAGTTCAAACCGTTTCCAATTCGTCCACGGACGGCGTGACGGGTGTGGATTTTCATCTGAGGGGATCGCGCTCGCTCGAAGGGACGGTTACGGATACAAAAGGAGATCCGATTTCTGGTGCAACAGTGATTCTAAGCGTTTCGCTCGGAAGCCAATCGCGCACAACCACCGATACGGGCCGGTTTGTTTTCGAAGACCTTCCTTTTGGCGAACAGAAGATTTACATACAGGTTCGCCATCCGGAGTATTCGCTCGTGGAAATCGAACGCGAGCTGGGCGATGAAGCTCCGCCGCCGCTGGAAATCAAGATGCAGCGCGCCGCGGCGCTGGAGGGGCGCGTTGTGGATGGGCAGGGGCGGCCGGTGAGCGGGGCGGAAGTGGCGCTCAGCCTGCCGGACCTGATTCCGCGAACGCTTGACACAACGGACCTGGATGGGCGGTTCAAGATCAAGAGCCTCCCGCTGGGGGAATTGGTGCTTACGGTGTCGCCGCCGGGGAACTCCGCGCTCGAACGCACGGGCGAATTGTTGCTGCAACAATCCGGTAAACGGCTAAAGGGCGACGTGGACCCCTGGCCGGATGGAAACGCAAGCGATTATGAAGGCTCGTATTCGGCGGATGGGATCATTATGCTGGTCCGCAAGGATAGAAAATCCGCGTCATCGCTTTATGGCAGCAAAGAGATGGCAGAAGATGCGGGGGTGGAAAAAAGCCAGGAGAAAAAACTGGAAAAACAGGAGAAGAATCTTGGGCGGGACGCCCAAGCTACCAGCACGCCCGCCTCCACCTCCACGCGCCCGCCGGTTGCCGCTGAATATACAGGCCGCGTTTCCGCAAATGGCCTGCGCGCAATGGGGCGGCTGAAGGGCCTGGTGCCTGGGGCGGCCAGCGGATCGTGGGAGGCGCAGCGCGAAAATGGATCACGCGATTCCCTTGATGGAATATGGATTATGAAGGAATCGCTCAGCCCGCCGGAGGTTGCGCTCGCGCCCGCAAGGCAGCGCATCACCACGCGCGAGGGCGAGACGCTCCGCGAGGAAATCACGCTTCGCCCCGGCTGGACTTTGAACGGGCGGACGCTCGATTCCACCGACGCTCCCATCGCGAACGCCCGCGTGCGGCTGGCTTCGTGGAAGAAAAGCCCCGCCCCGAAATTTGAAACCCGCTCAGACGCCAATGGAAATTTTGTGTTTTCCGGCCTGCCAGAAGGGGAAATCACGGTTGTGGCCTACGAGCCATCCTGGGGAGGGGCGTCGCGCGCGTTTTCGGCTCCGCCGGAAAAAAGCGATAAGCCGGAAGTGTTCGTTCTCAATCGCTCCGCGTCTGGTTCAGGATCGGACAGGACGGGCGGATCCGCTGGCGCTGCGGCGGCCGAGTCGCCTTTCGAGGCGGGTCCCAAAGAGGGCGACGCCGCGCTGGATTTCAGCGCCAAACTTCTCGATGGCGGCGAGGTGTCGATGGCCGGCATGAAAGGCAAGGTCGTGATTCTGGATTTCTGGGCCAGCTGGTGCGGCCCATGCGCCGCCGAAATGCCCAGCGTCCGGCGCGTATATTCCAAATACAAAGACCGCTCGGATTTCGCGCTGATCGGCGTCAGCCTTGACTCGGAGGAATCCGACGTGCGCGGCGCGATGAAACGCCTGGGAATCACATGGCCGCAGGTGTTCGATGGGCAAGGGTGGGACACGCCGATGGCGCAGAAATACAAGGTCATGGCGATTCCGCGCGCGTTTATTATCGGGCGTGATGGCAAGATCGCCGCGCGCGATCTGCGAGGCGAGGAATTGCTCAACGCGGTGCAAAAATTGCTCGATGGGAATTGATTTTTCGCCACTACGAAGTCTCCTGGCGGTCCAAAGGCGCCCTCCGGAAATCCATATCGGATTTGCCTGCAATCTCATATTCTAAAAGGATATACTTGTCTTCCATGCCTCTATCTTGTGTGTTTCCCCGCCACTTCCTTTGGGGGTGCGCCGCGTCGTCGTATCAGATCGAAGGCGCGCCCGAGGAAGATGGCAAAGGCCCCTCCATCTGGGACGAATTCTGCAAACTGCCGGGTCGAATCCGCGACGGTTCCACGGGCCGCACGGCGTGCGATCATTACCATCGCTATCTCGAAGACCTGGACCTGATGAAACAAATCGGGATTCGGGCGTATCGTTTTTCCGTTTCGTGGCCTCGGGTTTTTCCGCAGGGCCGCGGGCGCATCAACGAAAAGGGCCTTGATTTCTACGACCGCCTCGTGGATGCGGCGCTCGAACGCGGAATCGAACCGATGGCTACATGCTATCACTGGGACCTTCCGCAGGCGCTCGAAGACGAAGGCGGCTGGCGAAAGCGCCAGATCGTGCGGGATTTCGAGGGCTATTGCCGCGCGCTCGCTAAACGCCTCGGCGACCGCGTGCGGATGTGGTGCACGATCAATGAGCCGTGGTGCGTTTTCGGGATGGGGTATCAATCCGGCGAAATTGCTCCTGGCGCGCGCGAACCCGAGCAGGTCATTCGCCAGATAACGCACCACATTCTTCTGGCGCATGGCGCGGGCGTGCGGGCGATTCACGAATCCGCTCCAAAACCGGCGCGCGTGGGCATCGTTCACAACAACCATATCGGCACGCCGTTTTTCGAGACGCCCGAGGACATTGCGGCCTGCCGCGAGGATTTCGCCGAATTCAACGACTGGATGCTGCTGCCGACGTTCAAGGGGATGTATCCCGAAAAACAATGGAAGGAATTGGGAAAGAACGTTCCTGTCGTCAAAAAAGGCGATATGGAACTGATCGCCGAGCCGGGGGATTTCTTGGGATTGAACGTCTATACCTCGGCGGGCATGATCCGGGCCGGAGAGGCGAGGAAGCCTTTCGAATCATGGTTTCCGAAAACCGATTTTGGATGGCCGATTTTGCCGGATTCTCTTTACTGGTCAGTGCGTTTTACTGCGGAACGCTATGCGCCCCGCGAGATTTACATTACGGAAAACGGCTGCTGCTGGCCGGATACGGTGAACAAGGAAGGGCGCGTCGAGGATTATGCGCGCATCGAGTATTTGCGCGGTCATTTGCGCGGATTGCAGCGCGCGGCCCGCGAAAAATACCCGGTCAAAGGCTATTTCCTGTGGTCGATTCTGGATAATTTCGAGTGGGCGCAAGGATTTACAAAGCGGTTTGGAATCGTTCACGTGAACTTCGAGACGCTGAAGCGCACGCCCAAGGCGAGCGCCGAATGGTATGCGAAGGTAATTGCGAACAATGGATTCTAAGGAGCGGTATTCCACAAAAATAGGGAAAAGAAAGATGTTCGCCAGAATGAACTATAAGATGAGTGGGATCATGCCGCGTGCAATACGAGTTCTGGCTGCGTGTGTTGTGGCCGCGGGAATGCTTCTGCCAGCGGCGGGCAGCGCGCCAGCCGAAGGGCAAACGGCAAAGGAAGCAGCGGGCGCATTGGACGCATCGGATCCGGCGCGCGCATCGGAAGCAGGAAATCCTGATCGCGCCACGCTTTCCATCCGTGAGGGCGCCCTGACACTGTATCTCGAATGGGCGCCGGAATATGCTCTGGTTCAATCTGCATGCGGCGCCGAACCGGCCCTGCCGCAAAGCGCGGACGGGATGCGGATTCTTGCCTCCATTCCTGGAAATGGCATGGCGCTTGCACGGCTTTCCAGTCCACAGACGCGCGAACCCGGCATCTCCTTCGCGAAAGCAGGGGCGGCCTCATTCTCCGGCCCGGTGTTCCGCCTTGGCGAACGGCTTGTGGCGGCGGGAAATTCGATCAATATCAAGTTCCGCCCTGGGATTTCCGAGGCGCAAGCGCGCGAATTCATCGACGCCAATGGACTCATTGCGCCCACTGCGCTGGATGCCGCCTCAGGGCTTTGGAATGCGCAGGTTCCGACAGTTGATGGGTTCGATACGGTTCTGCTGGCGGACTATCTCAACGAGCAGGGCGGTGTGGAATTTGCCGCCACGGATTGGCTTTCGCTACGCGCGGCGGAAGGCGAATACACAAATTCGTTTGGCGGAACGTCAGGGGCGGCCCCCATGGCCTCGGGCGTGGCCGCGCTGATTCTTTCCGTTAATCCAGACCTGAGCTGGAATGATGTCATTAAGATCATAAAGGACACATCTGAAAAAATCGACGCCGCAAACGGCGCATACAATTCGCAAGGGCACTCGATATATTATGGGTTTGGCAAGATTGACGCCAAGGCCGCCGTTGAAAAAGCGAGCGGGAAAACCGCTGGCGCGCCCGTGACGTTTGACGATCCGCTTTTCGCGCGCCAGTGGCATCTCTCCGCCGCCTCAACGCCCGCCGCCAGCGCCTCCGCCGACCTCAATTGCCCCGAAGCATGGTCGATTACGCAAGGCGATCCTGCCAAAATCATTGTCGCCATCACGGACAATGGCATCGATCCGCTGCATCCGGACCTGAACGTCGTGGCCACGTTTGACGCGCTGCGCAATCAGGAATCGCGGTCCATCGCGGACCTGGACCGCTCGCATGGAACGCCTGTGGCGGCCATCATCGCGGCCATAGGCGGCAACGGCAAAGGCGGAGTGGGCGTCGCGCCTGCGGGCCTGCCCATAATCGGCGTCCGCCTGGCGGATTATCTCGGCAGCGATTCGCAGGAATACAACGCCTTCAAGTATTGCGTGGATCATGGGGCGTCGGTCATCAACTGCTCTTGGACGCGCCCCGTGGAATGGGATTATTGTTCGGACGCAGACAATTCGCCCAGCATTCCCGCGACGTCGATGGTCGGCCAGACGCTGGATTACGCCGTGGTGAACGGCCGCGGCGGAAAAGGTTGCGTGGTGGTGTTCGCGGCGGGCAACCAGGGCGCATCCGTGGATGGCATTTTCCCAACTGCCGACCCGCGTGTATTGACCGTGGCCTCCTCGAACAATGTGGCGCGGCGCTCGGGATATTCCAATTACGGCAACAAAATCGACGTGTGCGCCCCGAGCGACGACATCACGCGCGATTATCCCTGCGGCAAGTTCACATTCGCCAACGCATGCACCGTGGGAATACCCTGTTTCGATTCAATCTGGACAGGCGGAAGTCTGGGCATTACGACGGCGCATACAGGTGGATTTCTTGATATGGGCACCCGCCTGGGATTCTACAGCCTGTCCGGACTCGAACCGTATTACTTCGAAGACGGCAAATGGAAGACCGTGGGCCTCAAAATCAATGATACAGTCTATCATGCTTTTCTCGCGCGGGATAAATACAACAACCAGGCGGTCATCGCGCCCCAGTGGGAGATCGACGACAAGGGGGTGATCAGCGGATTTGCATATTTCGTCGTGTTCACATCGTCGGGCCGGGTTCTTTGTGGGCTAGAGCAAATCCCGGTGGCCTCGGGCCGCGCCACATTCAGTCAAAAAGGAACGGCGGGAGTGAAGGTAGTCACGGTGAATCGCATGAACGTGAAATGCCTGGCCAAGATCGGAATCACCAAGGTGGTTATCAATTTCTCGTTCACGCAAAAATATGCCGACACCGCCTCGGGACGTGACGGGGAAAGCAAATTCACAGGCAAACTCTCGGCTTCCGCAACTCGCATCATCTCGGCAAAGGCCATCGCCGCTGTGGATAATGAAACATGGGACACGGCGGTATTTCGAGTTTCCAGCGCCACGGCCTCGAATTCTCGCCGCGTGAAATGGACCGCGCCCGCGCATGTTCTTGGCCGTCGGGGAGTTTCGCAGGAGGGCATCGCAAAGGTCTCGAATCGCTTCGCGAAAGGCGCAAAAATGGGCGCGGCGAGCGCCTCGGCGCGGTGCGAGAAAGTGAGCGCATCGGTCACGGGCGTTCACGATGTCGTGGACGACGGCGTGGCGGGTTTGTGGGATGTCGAGGCCGTTTTCCAGCCCCGCTCCTTGTCGATCCGCCGGCCGGGCGCGTCCGCCAGCCTGAAAATTCCGGCGCAGTAAGTCCGCGAGGCGGGAAGAGGAATTCGATGACATCCAAGCAAGCCTATAGCGCAGCCGTGGTCATTGCCATCGCGCTGCTGCTGTGCCTTATCCTGGCGCGTGAATTTCGGGCATATCAACATCCCATCCCCGGGCGAGATCCCCGCGGGCGGGCGCGTTCGCACGACCAGGCGGCTCCTGATTCCGCCAGCAAAATTTCTGGAACGCCCTCCGCAACGCCGGTTTCGTCCGCGACGAACGCCGCCGAATCTCCAACGCCCGCCGCTGGCGAGACGGCCGAAAACGCTTCTGATGACAACGAAATGGCGGATGGGGTATGGACGGACGAGGCGCTCGAAAAACTGATCGAGATCGAAGGAAGCGTCCGGGCCGCATATCAAAAATGCGATCGGGACGGGCGTGAAAGCCTGATTGATTATCTGATGGCCGAGGAAAAGTTGCGCGCCAATCTGCCCGACCTTCTCCTATCGGAAGCGGATACAGATTTGCGCGCCTTTATGCTGCTTCGTGTGGAGCCGGAAGGATATTTCGCCAGCGAAGAGGAGGAAGCGGGCGCTGGCGCGGGCGAAAAGAGCGGCGCAAATGAAGGCAAAATCGAAGCGGATGCCTCTTCCTCCGACGAGGAGGAGGAAAAAGTGCTCGACGAGGAATTGCGCGCCTTGCTGGATGAAAAACCTTCAACGGCGATGGGCACGGAGGAATGGAAGGCGCGGCTGGAACTTGCGCTTTTGCTGGGCGAAGATTACGCGGCGCGCTGGGTCCGGGACGCGCTCGAACAGAATCCGGACAACGCGGAAATCCGCTCGCTGGCCAGTCTGATGCTGCTGAATCTGGCGGCGGCGCAGGAGGAATTTGGGCCGTCCGAGGCGCGCGAGGCGCAGGAGTATTTATGCGGCAATTTCGAACAAATTGCCAATCCACAGGAACGAATCCGCGCGTATCAGGCGCTTTTATTTTCGCCGGACCGCGAGGCCGCGCTTGTGTCCTTGCGCGCCCGCCTTGGCGCCGAACCCGATGCGCGCGCCCGGCGCGCGCTCGAACGGGTTGTCGCAATGCTGGAAAATCCGCCCGAGGGCGGCGCGCAACTCATTGGCGTGGCAACGCCCCAGCCTGCGGGCACGTAAACCGTCTGCGGGGAACCGTGCTCGGAATTGCCGTTTCGCTGAACCGCGTTTTCCGGAGCGCCTGCATTTACCCCTGGCGGAATTTCCTGTCGCCCTGGAATGGGCAAAATCATACCATCCAAATTGGAGATTGTGTTTTAGTTCGCTGCGGTCTTTGCCTTCCATGCAAAAGCCGCAAGGACGTTGAAGCACAGTGACCCGAAGACGCCGCGCGTGATTCGTTTGGCATAGTTTTTCCGGACGGGCGCGCGATGCGAAATCCGATTCGCCTGGATTGGACGCATTTGATTCGCTGGCCCTTGCGCACGAAACAAGACAGGCAGGCGCGCGCAAACGCGCGGGCAAACGCCCGCGCCGCCGTGCAAGCTCGCCCATCCCCCATTATTTGCCTCTGCCTGGGATTGTTCGCCGCGTTTCTGATCCTGCTGCTTCCCGACCGTCCCTTCGCTGTTTTCGACGCCAAGGTTCACGATCAGTTTCTGCGGATGCGCAACGCCCTGCATCCGCGGCCGGTTTCCAGCCGCATTCTCATTATCGGAATCGACGGGCGCGATCATTACCTGTTCGACGAGGAATTGCGCTCGCGATGGGCCTATGCGGCCCTCCTGCAGACGCTGCGCGACTACGAACCGGAGTCGGTTCTTTTCGACATCCTTTTTCTCAGTCCGCGCCGCCACGACGAATTATTCGGGGCCACGCTGAACGATGTTCCTTCGTTTCTGGCGGCGAATTTCTCGACAAAGCCTTTCGAACGCCAGCCCGCCGCGGCCATACCGGAGGACTTGGCGCCGTTGCGCGAGCGCCTGAATAAGCCCATCCCCGCCGCGGAAATCTGGAACACGATAGACAGCCTCGGCGACTACAAAGAGCAATTGGAGCAAATGCGCGAGGAAATCCGCTCGCGAATGGATTTTCAGGCTTCGCGCCTGACGGAAATCGACGTTCGCCTGGCCTGGCTGCGCTTTCTCGCCGACCGGTATGTTGAGTCCTACTACACCGCCTCAACCAGCCTCGCATTCCAGTCCAGCACGGCGGAGTTGGACCCCTTTTCGGCGGAGGCGCTTGAACTCCCATCCGCGCCTTTGATGCGCACCGCGGCGGGAGCGGGAGCGATCACTATCCACAAATCCGGCGACGAAATCGTTCGCCGCGTCCCGTTGATTCATGCATACTGCAACCGCCTGTATCCGAGCCTGGATTTGCTGGCCGTGCTTCATCATTACGGCTCGGAATTTGGTGAATGCCGCATCCGGGCGGGCAGATCGATCGAATTCCCAATTCACAAAAATGGAGCGGGAGTGAAGCGAATCCCAATCGATTCGCGCGGGCAATTCCTCGTGAATTTCCGCCAGGGGCGCGACTACATCTCGCGCGCGACGCATAAAACGCTGTCGTATTACATCCATACGCAATACGCTTCGCAGCGCCCTGCGCGGGTGCTGCGGGCGAATCTCAAGGGGGCGATTGTCCTCGTGGGCGAAACCGCCGTGGGCACGACGGACGTGCAGCCGATTCCGCTCGATGACAGTTTTCCGCTGATTGGCGTTCATGCATGCGTAATTGATAATATATTGAAAGACGATTATTTGCGCCATGCGCCGGGCTGGGTGGGGTTGGTGGCCGTGCTGGGATTCGGGCTTGTGCTGGCGCATTTTTTTGCGTGGCGCGACTCGCGCGAGGCGGGCCGCATCGCCATCGGGCTGCTAATTCTCTATGCCCTCGGCCAAGTGGCGCTGTTTTTCCATATCGAGACACTGCTGATGCCGATTGCGCGTCCGCTCGGGGCGGGGATTGGCGCGTTTTTCCTGCTCACGCTCTATGTGGTGGGCGTGACGGAGCGCGACCGCCGTCTTGTCAAAGACGTTTTCCTGAAATCCGTGTCGCCGCGCATTGGCGAGGAAATTCTGCGGCGGTTTCACGACCCGTCGCTCTGGGCCTCGCGCCGCGCCGTCACGGTGCTGTTTGTCGATATTCGCGGATTCACGCCGCTGAGCGAACGCCTCGCCCCCGAGGCCCTCGTCGCGATGCTCGATTCCTATTACGATACCGTGTCGGAAATCGTTTTCCGACACGACGGCCAGGTGAACAAATTCATCGGCGATGCGGTGATGGCTTTGTTTGGCGCGCTGCCGGGCGAAGGGGAAGACCATGCGCTGCGGGCGTTGCGCGCGGCCATCGAGATTCAGCATTCGATGCGCCAGGTTGCGATTCCGGCTGAAACAAGCGCCCACTCCGCAGATGCAGCCTCTTCCGATGCAGCTGCCTCGCAAGCCAATCCCGCATCAGACTCCGCAAGCGCAGTCCAGCCGCCGCCCAAGGGGTTGTTCGTGGGTGTCGGCCTCTGCACGGGCGAGGTTGTGGTTGGCACGGTGGGGCGCAAAAAAATCCGCATCGAATACACGGCCCTGGGCGACGTCGTAAATACGGCCGAACGCCTTCAGGGCCGCGCCCCGGGCGGGTGCATTTATGCCAGCGGGGCAACGATTGACTCGGCCCGCTCGGCTGCGCACCTTGATCTGGCCTCGCTTTGCGCCATCCAGCGCGTGGAGGGGCTTGTTCTCAAAGGCAAAACACAAGAAGTGGAAGTGTTCGATGTCCGGCCCCGAAGCGATGACCTCCTTTCTGCTGAATCGAAAGCCATTTTCTGATCAGGAGAATATCATGAAGAGATTATTCGCCGCCTGCGCCTGTGTGTTGATGCTGCCCTTGGCGGCGTGCACAACGCACATTCGTTTTTCGCCCCACTCGACAACGTTCCGCCCGGCCAAAGCGCCGGTCCGGCTTGGGGTGAACTACGCGCCGGAAACGCTGGAAACACTCTGCGAATACAAAACAGGGCGGACGCTGGACCTGGAGCGCTACAAGGTTTATGCGGGCGAGGCGCTGGAGGCCGAGGTGGTGTCGCGCCTTCGTCCGCTGGTGGAATCGCTCGAGCGGTGCGAGTCGCCCCTGCCTAAAGCCGAAATCAGCCCGGAGCTCGTGCTGGAACTGCAAATGAAGGATTTTTCTTTCGAGGAAGGGGCCGCAAGGGCGCGCGTGCGGGCGGTTTTGCGCGCGGCGGGCGGCGCCGTGTTGCTGGATCGTGAGTATCCGGGAATCGGCTCGCCGCAGATTGCCAAGGTAGGGCCGGATTCGCCGCGCCTGGAAATTGCGCTGCACGAAACCACACGCGAAGCCTTTGGACAGGCCGTTGGCCGCCTTGCATCTGATCTCAAGCCTTTTCTGGCCGGCGTTCAAACCATTCCGCCAGTTCCATCCGCGCAAAATCCTTCGGCGCAAACTCCCGACCGTGCTCCGAATTTCACTCCCGCCGCGCCATAAATCCGGCCAGGAATCGGAATGAATTCTTATCCCAACGATGCGCCTGCGCTGCCACAGCCGCCGCCTGCCTCTGCCTCCGCCGCTGAGGAGGGCGATTCCGCCAGCGCGACGCCACCAAACACCGCGCCAGACGGAGAAGAATTGCGCGAACTCGTCGTAGATGCCGAGGGAACAGGTCTGCGGCTGGACACGTTTCTGGCACGCCGCCTGACGGACCGCTCGCGCACATTTTTCCAGAACCTGATCGAGGAAGGGCACGTCACGGTGGACGGGCGCGCCAAACCATGCCGCTTCCTTGTGGCGCAAGGGCATCGTATCGCCGTGCATCTGCCTCCGCCCGAGGACCCGTGGCCGCGCCCGCAACCCATTGAACTCTCCATCCTTTATGAAGACGACCAGATTGTCGTAATTAACAAACCGGCGGGAATGGTCGTGCATCCCGCGGCGGGAAACCCCGATGGAACGCTGGTGAATGCGCTGCTGTATCACTGCCGCGATTTGTCTGGAATCGGCGGGGTGAAGCGCCCCGGCATTGTGCATCGCCTGGACCGCGATACGAGCGGCGTGATGGTGGCAGCAAAAACCGACGCGGCGCATCATTCGCTGGCGCGGCAACTGCAGCGCCGCACAATGGGACGCCGCTATGTGGCGCTGGCAATTGGGAATATCGCGGAGGATGAACGCACAATCGACGCCCCGATCGGGCGCGACACGGTGGTGCGGATTCGGCGCGGCATCGGGGGCGAAGGGGCGCGGCCCGCCGTGACGCATCTGCGGATTCTGCGGCGCGCGGATACGGTGACGCTGGCTGAGGCGCGCCTCGAAACGGGCCGCACACACCAGATTCGCGTGCATCTGCGCCACATCGGACATCCGGTGCTTGGCGACGATTTTTATGGCGGCTCGGTGCGCCGCGTGCTCGAACGCCTGCGGCCCGGCTCCGAATCCGCCGCGAAACAGCGCGCCGCGCTTGCCCTGCTGCAAAGGCCATTTTTGCACGCATGGCGGCTTGATCTGGGGCATCCCACACGCGGCGGACACATGACATTCACCGCTCCGCTTCCGCCGCCGCTTCCGGAAATCCTCGATGCGTTTTTCGGAGAGAGCGAACTCGCCGCTTTTATCCCTCCCGAGGAAAATCCCTGACCAACGCTCGTCTTCTCCGGCAGTTAACCCCCGCGTCTCATACGTCTCATTTGTCCCATAGGTCCCACTTATACGACGCTTCAGCAAACGTTCAGGAATGAAATAAAGGGTGGTAAATGTATGGAAGAACGCCTGCTTGAAAATCAGCGCTGGCAAGAGGTCCCCGGGTGTCCGGACGCCAAAATCTATCCTGTGATTCACAAGCCGGATGTGAGTTGTTCGAATAGCTATCTCCTTCAGACCGCCGAGGCGCTTGTCCTTATTGATCCGGGAGGAGACCCGAAACAAACCACGATCCTCCTGGAGGCGGCCGCCGCGCAACTCTACGAAAAATCCCGCCCAGTGCTGGTTCTTTTCACGCATTGCCACCGCGATCACACCTGGCAAACTCCGGCCATTCGCGCGGGACTCAGCGGCTCGCCGGTGCATGTGCTCGCGCACGAAGCCGGGATGCGAGCCTTTCAGGAGCGCGATCGCGACATTACGCTGGCCTATATGTATCGGGAAGAAGTGCCGGAAATGGGCGCAATGACGGCCTTGCTGGCGCGCGAGGATTTGGACGCGCAAGAAGCGCGCGAAGTCGAAGTTTGTCCGGGAGTCCGTTTGCAAACGAATGCGCCAGCCGAGCGCAACGGGCACGACGCGCCCGGCGAAGAGAAAGACGCCTTTCTCCGCCAGAGATTGGCAATCGGGACCAGTGTTTTCATCGATATTCTCCCTATCCCGGGCCATACGCCAGACAGCGTGGCGTTTCTGGCGGGCGGGGTGATTTTCAGCGGCGATTTGCTTCTGGCGGCCAATCCGGGCGTCGCCGGCATTCCAGGCTGGAGCCAGCCCGATCTATTGCGATCCATCGACGCCGCAATTTGCGCAATCGAGGCGCGGCATATCGAAATCTGCTGCACGGGACACGGCCCCATGCTGCCCGCCGCCAAAGCCGCGAAAATCCTGGCCAAATCCGCCGAAAAGGCGCGAGCGCTGACAGACCTGGCGCGCCTCGACGAGGACAGAACCAAGTATCTGAAACATTATACAGAAGCCGTGCTGCACGAAGCCTGCGAACTCTTCTCGCTCATCGGCGGCAGGCTGATCGCCGTCGCACATCACATGGAGCGGCTCGAAGAGGGCGAAGAGGCGCGCCGGATTTTGGCCGCGCTCGATATAAAAGCCATCGATGCCTTTCTGTCGGATTTCCATCAATACGCGGAAAATCGCAAGGTTGCGGACCTCGATATGGCTCTGCCGCTCAAAGGGGTTCAGATTCTTGGCCGGATTGAGGCGGCCTTCAACGAAACCGCCTTGAAAGGGCTGATAGATCTTTCGCTGATCCGGCGCGCCAGAAACCTGGTTCAGGACTTTCTCAACACGATTCACGGGCTTCCGGCCAAGGATTTTGGCGAACCACAAGACATCAATTTTGTCCTGCTCTCGGCGCTTTCGGCGCTGGCGCGTCCGTCGTATCGCGATAGCGACATCATGGAGGCGCTCGACGATCCGGCGGCCTTTGCCCAGGCCTTGACCGCGCGGATTGCCGGCCAGTCGCAACTCGCGCGCACCGCCTTGCATCTGGACGCCCGGATCGGCCTGCCGCTTGTTACAATCGACCGCGCCTGCCTGGAAGACGCACTCGTCAGCGTGCTCGAACGCCTGGCCCTACGCAAAGTGGAGGAAATTCATATCCGGACAGTGGCCGACTCCGCGCAAAGCCACGTAGCCATCGAGATTTCCGCAAGCCAGAAAAGCCTCCAAGGCTTTTTGAAAAAGGAAAAGCTGCAATTTCTCAACTTCACCCTTCAGCCCTTTGGCGCTCGATTGGGCATCGAGCTTTCCGCCGGACAGGATGTGATAGTCATTCACCTGCCCGTCGGCGCTGGATTGATCTGATATGATTCGCGCGGGGGGAACGGAAACAGCTACCCCTCTCCTATAGGAAAAGAGTCAGATAATCCGTTCTCCCGTCTGGACGATTTCCTTGATATACGGGTCGGACTCATCAAAGTCCGAGCGGGCGAATGCGTGAGGCTCGATCCGCAAATCCACATCCCACCGCAGCCGCATCAATTCGACATCCTCGCGAAATCCATCGATTTCCTCGCGGTCTAGGAATACCGCCAGGTCAATATCGCTATCTTCCTGCGCGGTCCCCTTGGCGTGTGATCCGTAAAGATACATGCGCCATACGCCAACGCGGTTATCCATCAGACGCTGCGCGTATTCCTGAATCTTCTGACGTATCAATTGGCTATCTGCCGCAACAGCCATTGCCTGAACTCCTTGATTTTCTCAATATACGGCTCCGTGAATTGCTTGGTTGCGGTTTGATAAAAGCGATTTTAAAGTCGGGATACCTGGCGCGGATATTGAATGCAGTCACCTCGTCGAGAAAAAACCGCTGTTCTTCTCTGAGTTCTATGCCTGCGCCTTCTGCGATTTTCAGGAGATTATGGATGCGCGGGCAATCAACGCCTGCATTTTTCACATAATAAGCCTTCAGCGTTTTCTCAATCACCAAATGCCCGGCAAATAGCGCCCAAACATAATGCCCGTTTGTAAACAGACTTTCCATGGCGCGAAGGTCCTCTTCTGAGGACTCGATCCAGTAGCGAACCAATTCATCGCGCGTCATGGCTCATTTCCCTGGGATGCTGAGCTGGGCGTTTAGGCTTCTCTTGAACTTCTTTTTCTTCAATTGAGCGCTTTCGCAAGGCCCTAATCATCCTCACAGTATTGAAAAACAGGTCCTGCGACCGTTTCGCCGCGCGTGCAGGATGCTATACAGCCTTGCCGCGCGGAGTCGATAAAAACCCTCCATCCGAGGCGTTTGGCTTGCTATGGACCAGCGAATGTGGTGGCGTTGCTCCAGCGGATGGAAAGCCGGACGGTCTAGTGGTGTCCGCTGGCTTTGAGCGTGTCCGCCACGCAATCACGCCCTATTTGTTCCGGCCCGAGGCCATATCGAGGTTTTGCCATGTCTGATCCCAACCTTTCCCGCGACGCCGCATCCAAAGAGGCGGCATTCCGTTTTTCGGAGCGGTCCATGCGCACGCAGGACCCGCCCATTTCGTGGTTGATGAAACTGACAATCGAAGACCCGGAAATCATTTCGCTGGCGGCGGGATTTGTGGACCAGCCCAGCCTTCCCGACGGCCTGATGAAAGGATTGTTCGAGGAACTGTTCTCGGAAGGCGAAGCGGCGCGTTCGGCGCTTCAATATGGCATGACACAAGGGCATCCGCCGCTGCGGCGCGTGATGGCCAAGCGCCTGGCCGAAAAAAACGGTCTGGCCGGGCCGATTGACCCCGAAAGCATTCTCATCACCAACGGCTCGCAGCAATTGCTGCACCTGGTCACGGATTCGCTCGTGAATCCGGGCGATATTGTGCTGCTCGAAGACCCGACGTATTTCGTGTATCTGGGCGTGCTCGAACCGGTGGGCGCGCGCGTGATGGGCGTCGCCACGGATGAAAACGGCATGATCCCCGAGGCGCTTGAGGAACGGCTGAAGGCGCTGAAACGCTCGGGCGACCTTGATCGGCTGAAAATCCTCTATGTCATGTCGTATTACCAAAACCCGATGGGCGTGAGCATCGCGGAGGACCGGCGCAAGAAGATCGTCGAGATCGCGGCGCATTACGGCGGCGAGGCGGGGCGTTTCCTGCTGCTCGAAGACGCGGCCTATCGCGAGCTGCGTTTCGATGGACCGGACCTCCCGTATCTGAAGGCATTTGACCCGGAAAATCGCTGGATCGCGCTGACCGGAACATTTTCGAAGGCATTCGCGCCGGGATTGCGACTCGGGTGGGGGATGCTGCCGCATTCGCTGATGCGGATGGTGCTGCGGCTGAAGGGCAACGAGGATTTCGGTTCGAGCAACCTGAACCAGCACCTCCTGACGCTGGCGCTCGAGCGCGGCATTTACGACCGCCAGATGACGCATGTGGCCAAACGCTATCTGGGCAAACGCGACCTCCTTTTGGATGCGGTGCGCCGCTATTGGCCCGCCGAAGTCCAGTGCCTGATCCCGCACGGAGGGCTGTATGTGTGGGTTACGCTGCCCGAAGGCATTTCGACGGCGCCTGGTTCGCCGCTGTTCAATGAATGCCTGGCGCGCAAGGTGATTTATGTTCCGAGCTCTTACTGCTACTGCCAGGAACCGGGAGTGAAGAAGCCAGTGAACCGCGCCCGCCTCTGCTACGGGTTCATCGAGGAAGACGCGATGGTGGAAGGCGTGCGCCGCATGGGCGAGGCGATAGCGTCCGTTTTGGAAGGCCCGAATTCCGTGCCAGCGGCCGTGGAAGCGGGAACAAGCTCCGGCTGTTGCGCGCATCAGAAGAAAAGCCGCTAAACCAAACGGGCGGCGGCCCGCGAAATGTCCACTGAACCGGCAAACAATGACTTGGCGGAAGCGATCCTCCGCTGGACGCTGATGAATGGCGACAGCGCGCAGGGCCAGATTGGTGTTGTTGTGCTCGGTTGCGGCGCGAGGGGGCCGCAAGGCCTTGCCGAACTCGGGCGCAAATTGCAGTCCGAGGGCATGGCGCATCATATCATCGACCTCGCAATGGAGCCGCGCGACGAGGCGTTGAATTCGATTCTGGTTCGCCATTTTGCGCGCGCGCAGGATTTCCCGCCGGAAGAAGACGGTCCCGCCGCCGCCGGGCCGCGCGGTGTGACGTCGATCGCCGGATTGCGCCAGTGGATGGGCTGGGGTGATGAAGCGGCCAAGGCAGCAGGCGCCGCACTGGAAAAATGCTTGTCGAATATGCTGAATTCCGGCCGGCGGATTTTGTTCTGGCTCACGCCGCACGCCTGGGACACGCTTCGCCACGGCTTTCCGATCCTGGCGGAGCAGTGGTCGCTCGTGGGCAGGCTGGATCACCCGGAAGCAGGCAAGGTGGCCGCGGAACTGATGCGCAATTGGCGCATGGCTGCGGTTCCCGTGCGCCATCGCGGGCTGCCCGAGCGGGCGGAGCGGCGGCTCGAACGGTTCAGCAAGGAATTCAATCAGGCGAAACTGGAAGGCCTCAGCCCTGAGCATCTCGCATGGGGTGTGATTGTTCCGTGGCTGCGGACGCTGCTCGATGCCGGAGCGTGCGCGCGGCTGCTTGAGGAATTCCGCCGCTGGGCGCCCTCGATAGAATCCGTTGCCGCCGCTTACGGATTGTCGCTTTTGTGCGTAGCGGAGGCGGAAATGACGCTCGATTGCTACGCCTCGGCGGAGGGGCGCCTGGACGAGGCACTGGCGCGGCTTGAGGCGGCGGGCCATAAAAAAGGCATGGCCATCGCGCGCTCGATGAAGGCGCAAATCGCCGCCGCCTCCGAAAGATTCAGCGAGGCGGAAATCCTGCTGGCGCTGAGCACGGAGGAAGCCGAGCAGATCGATGCGATGCGGCTGGTCGGATGGAATTGCGTGATTCTGGCGGCAATTTCCGTGATTCGCGGACGCGAACACGAAGCGCATCCCTATTTGGAGTATGCGTGGGCTTTGTTTGAATCAGACGGAGACATCAGCGGGCTGGCGGCGACGCTGTGGGCGGAATCGCTGCGCTTGTGGTGGCTTGGTTTGCCCGAAGAGGCAGAGGCGCAAACGCGGCGCGTCTGGCATATTCTCGGAGTAACTCGCGATGGCGTCGGCCTTGTGGCGGCGGCGCAGGCGCTGGCTGGCGCGTTGCAGGCCATTGGCGAAACTCGCACGGCGCGGATGCATCTTGAAATGGCGCGCAAAGCCTGCGCCTCGATTCCGTTCGCACCGGGCGCGGATGCCATCGGCGCACTTATCGCGGAGATGGACGCGGCGATTGCAGTTCCGGCTTCGGCCCCTGCCCAATCTGTTTCCCCGGATGCCTCGATGCCGATGCCTCCTCCGGCGTCATAAGCAGGCAATCCGAGCACGATTTTTCGTTGTTGTTGCAGCAATCCGAAAAGATGTGAAAGAGAGCCTGGCGGCGCAATTCGGCCCCAAGCAGGACGGGCGCGCGCGTGTCGCCGCCAAACAAACGGTGCTGCATAAATGTCGTGACCTCATTGGGCGAAAGAGGGGGAAACCGGGCGGCGAAATCCATCAAGGCGCGTTCGAGCGTGGCGTCTTTCTCGCGCCGCGCCCAATAAATCCCAAAAGGAAGCAAGACGTTGAAGAGGAGCGATTTGGCTGATGCGGGGCCGATAAGCGCGAGAGGACGCGCCACGGATTTGCCCGAAAGGGTGAAGCGCCGCGCCCAGAAATCGCCTGGCTCATCCACCTGAAGCGCCAGAGAAAGGCGCGCGGCGGCGTCGCGAATTTCGCGCGGCGACTCGGGCGGGCAATCCGCCAATCCTCGCAGGATCGAGACGGCCCTGCGCGCCAGCCCCTCGCGGCCCCGAGACATTCGCACGATCAGATTCGCTATTCCAGCCAGGCGGCGCGCGGGAAAATTGGCCGGGCGCACGCCGCGAAACCAGCGGCGCGTCGGCGGAATCAGGCGGTCGGAAAGGTAAGGCGCCGCCAGCCGCCAGACTTCTCTTCCGGCCGAGCGATAGGCGCGGGCCGCCGCAGCGTCGCACGCCAAATCCTGCGCCGCGTCGCCCGGGGAATCGGAAGAATCCCCGGCGGCTTGCTCGTTTTTAGCGGCAGGCGGCTCGGACTCCTCCGTCGAGATGCAATCGACAGAATCACCGCCCTCCTGCGCAATTTCCTCCTGCGCATCCCACAGCCCCGCCACATGGAGCAGGATCACTTCGACAGCCTTCACCCGCGCGTCCGGATCGGATTCTTTGGCGTGAGTGAGTTCGAGAAGTTCATCAAGCCGGGCGCGTTTGCTGAGCAGAAAATAAAGCGTTTTCGACGCCTTGTGGCCCTGTGCGGTCATGAGCGCCTGGTAGAGAACCTGATCCGGGTTCTCGCCGGGAAATTGCCCTGCCAGGCGGCTAATTTTCGCCTCCAGGCGTTCCAGGCCGGCGAGCACTAGAATCCGTTCGAGGAGGTCAGTGTCGAGGTTGAGAAGGGCGCGCTGGCAAAGTCCCTGATTGGATGGGCGTCCGTAGGGATAATCCTCGATGTGAATGGTCCCGCGGATTGTTTCGATATCCGGTTCGAGAATGGGAGTGAGTTCGAGGCGTTCGAGGCGGCGTCCATTGGCGAGAGTGTCGTAGGGGCGGTCGTCTCCCGCCCACAGAAATGCATGAAGCCGGCAATCATTGTAGGCGGGATCCACATGATGAGCGTGGCGTTCCCATTCGGCGGAATCCACATGGATTTCCACGTCGCCGCGAATCTGCTCGCCCGCCATTTTCAAGGTGGCGCCAAGGAAATCCGGCCCGGCGGAAAGGTTCCAGCGCCCCGGATCAATGATTTCCACCGCCTTGCCCGAGGCGGTTTGCAGCGATTCCTGGCGGAAGAGACGGTCAAACCAGATGCACTGAACCAGGCGCTCGTCCACATGGCGGCGGCGCGATTCGCAGACCTCTCCCGATAGCGAACGCCGAAGGGCCTGTGAAAAAATACTCCGCGCCTCGGGCCAGCTGGAGGGAAGCGCGGAGGAGGAAGAAGGCATGGGAGGAAGAGATCTATGAGTTGTGGGTTGTGAGTTGGGAGAAAAAAAGCAACCAGTAATCAGCGGTCAGTGAACAGTGGGCAGTGCTCAGCGACCGGTAATCTGCCGTTTATTTCCATTAAGTCCCTTGGGTCCTTTCGGTCCCTTCTGTCCTTTGCGTCCCAGGCGCTTGACCTATTCCTTTTCGGGCAGAATCGCCGCAAATCCCCATCCGGAAGGATTGCGCCAGTTTTGGCCATCGCCATTCCACATCAGAGTGGCGCGTTTCTCGCGGTCATTGCGATCCATTCCGTTGTTGACGGCCATATCGAAACCTATCAACTGTCCGGCGGTTATTGTCGCCCCAAATTCAGAAAGTGGAATGTATGCCTCGATGCGCCATCCATTGGGCCTCGGATAGGCCACAACTTCCGAGCCTTCAATTCCGCGTCCGCCTTCTGGCGCCTTTTCGCCCTCGGGAACAATGGGCCGCCAGTTCCAGGCGTAGCCCCCCTGGCCTTTGTCGCCCGGAGTCAACCCAATCTGGAAATGCTTGGGACCATAATAGGAATCCAGCGTGGGGCCGTCGAATCCCAGATAAAGCTCGATCGAATCGCCGCGCCAGATTTCCGTGTTATCGTTGGGATTGATAAGCGGGGTGGAATCCACCACATCGACGGCCAGAATCAAGGTGTCAGCGGTCCATCCGACTCGCGCGTTGGCGCTAAATTCCTCTGCGGAAAGGCGCGCGCCTTCCGCGGGGACGATCTGGTTCTCGGACGGCGTCAAAGAAATCTGAGGGAGGCGGTTCCATTCTTCGGCGGGTGCGCCCATTCCCGGTGCGGAGGCGCAAAGCGGCTGGCCCCAGCCACGCAATACCTTTTCGGCCACGGCGCCTTTTTCTTCTGTGACGCGCGCCTGGATCACGCACGGGCCAAGCGCCGGCTTCATGTTTCTCTCCGCGGAAGCGCTTGCGCCAGCAAGCAGGTCGCTGAATACATTGGCCGGACCCGAATCAGCGCCGCGAAGCGTCCACTGCGCCTTGCCCGAAGCCGTGCGTCCTATGCAGTTTTGGAAATATGTCGTAAGCGTATAATTGTTCCCGGACTTTTGCGGCAAAAGGCGGATCTCAAAGGGAACACTATAGCATACATCCAGGCTATAGGAGTAGCGAAGCGGTTCACCGCCAGTGAATTGACGCGGCTGGAACGGTTTGGCATTTGCATCGAGCGACGCCGAACAGGTGAAAGAAGAAGTTCGGCCAGGCGGACATGAAAAGGATTTTTGATCCGCCTGGAAATGAACCGGGCTGCCAGCCGCGGAGGCGATTAGCGGATCGAGGCTGATTTCAAGCGCTTCCGGCAGGGGATTGTTCACCACGAGCGAAATCGGACGGGATTCGCCGGGAGGAAGATAGAGCACACTCGGGACGAATCGAACAGAGGCAAGGGGAAGGGCGCGCAAAGGAAGGCCGCGAATGTAGCGCGGTTCGGATTTTACTTCGACCGTGATTGCTCCGGAGGCGTCCGGCTCGGCGGTGGTGATGCCCCGGCCGAACATGTCCTCGATGAGAACAGCCCCTTCCGCCGGGAGGCGAATCTGGGCCGCCTCGCCATCACGCAACACCCAGGCGCAAGCGAGGATTTCGCTGGCGTTGCGGTAGATCTGAACTTCGATGTCATCCTTGCGTTCGGGATCCACGGCCGCTCCATGCACGCTTCCGACGAACTCCGCGTTCGCCAGCCGGGTGCTCATTGCCTTGTAGGCGCCTGAAGAAACCTTTGGCTTAAAGAGATAATCCAGCACGCCCCAGTATCCATCCGGGTTGAGGCCGGAATAATCATCAGACAGTTTGAAATAATAAAGGCGCGAAACCCCTGCCGCCAGCGCCACAAGGTGCTTTTTCACAATCCACGAAGCCTGAAAATTCGCCGAAACTTCCCTGATAACAGGACTTTTGCCTGTGCTGAGGCCGAGTTCCGTGATGAACAGCGGCTTGGCGCCGTCGCCATATTTTTCCATGATGCGGCGGATTTGGAGGATTTCATCCCGCAGAACTTTCTCATCGGGACGGCCATCGTAGTGATGGAATGAAACCGCGTCCAGGAAGGCGCTGGCGCCCTGGCGATACACGCCTTCGATGAACGGATAATCAGCGCCCGCCGTGCACATCGCGACTATTTTGCATTTGGGATTGGCGGCTTTGGCCTCGCGATACGCCACCTTGAGCAGCTCCGCATACAGCGCCGCGTCGGGTTTGGGCACCCAGAACGGCGTGATGTTTGGTTCGTTCCAGACTTCCCACCAGGTAATTGTTTCTTTGTAGCGATCGACCATGGCGCGAACATAAACTCCAAAATCCTCGCAGGCCTCGGGGGTTGCGGGCGACTGATTGGGTTCCCACGCGGAATTGTAGCAGAGAATCGGATACGGCTCGAGGCCGGCCGAGAGGATTTCGTTAATGACGCGGTCTGGAAATTCCCAGTCGAAACGGCCTTTTTCCGGCTCGATGACCCCGCGCCACATGTCGATGCGGACGGAATGGCAGCCGTGCTCCTTGATCAGGCGCAGGCGATAGCGAAGATCATCCCACAACTTGGATGTCACATTGGGATCGCCGCTAACCTTGTGATGGAATGGAACGATTCCATTCATGCAGAAAAATTCATCGGTGCGAATCGTGGGAATTTCAGCCGCTTCCGGAGCGGCGGGGATCGCTTCCTTTGCTGTGGGCGCGGGCGGCGTGGCGGCGGGCGCGGCCTTTTTTGCGCCTCCTGCGCAGCCAGACGCCAGCGCAAGAATCATCGCCAGCAACGCAACAGCCCAAGCCGCGGCGAGGAACCGCAACGCGCTGTGCGTGGAAATTGGCTGAGTGGAACTACGCTTTCCCATCATGATTGCATATCTCCATGAAAAAGAGTGTCAATCGGCTTGCGCCGGCTGCCCTTTTCTTCAGGACTTGGCGCAACAAACGAGCGCGCGGAGCGAGGGAGGCGGATCGAGACAGTTTGAATGTTTCGACGACAGCCTCGAACTGAACGCAACGTCTCCGCCGCACGACTCTGACATGTATGCACCCGCGGGGGGGCGAGTTCCAGAAGAAAGTCGCCCTTTGGGTGGATGCCGAACGGAATTGGCTATATGGCGCGGCGGCGCGGCCACCCCGCACCCCGCGAGCCGGGTTTGATAAAAAGAATCCATTGAATCCCGCCCCAAGGCCGGGAATTCAGGCAAATATCGCTCAGCTCTCTCTTGGAAGGCAACAGCCTCCGATTTGCCTCGATTACACCATATCATGAAAAAGGGCGGTGGGATATGGCTCCCATCGCCCTATACAAGTTGCATTTGCTCAGTCGAGTCCCCGCAGATTACCTGATGATCCAGTAGGAGCTGGATTCCGCAGGAAAGGAAAAGGAAATCGGTCCCGAGCAGGCCGTCAAGGCTTGCGCCTCGAACAGATGCACTGGACCCGAACAGGTCATTAGGACTGGTGATGGGAATTCAAAGGCGGCCGGACCCGAGCAAGCCGTGAGCGCCCCGGCGGCGAACAAATCCGCTGGTCCGAAGCAACCCCGAAGATCATCCGCCCGATGCAGTTCAACCGGCCCTGAGCATCCCGACAGCACGGGAGGTTCGAGCGGAAAAAGGTTCACGGACCCGTGGCACGCGGACAAGGCCCCCGCCGGATATAACCCAGCCGGACCCGAGCAGGCATCCAGTTCGGAAGCGCCGAACAGGCCGTCCCCGCGCCCGCATGCTGTAAGATTGCCAGCTCCGAACAGGCCCTCGGAACCCCGGCAATCCGCAAGCGGCGAGGCGGCAAACAGAACCTCCGGCCCCCGGCACGCGACACCATCATTGGCGCCGGGTCCGGCGCGGGGAATCGCCCACAAGCCAGCGCCCAAAAACAGAGACAAAACAGACAGGGAGAAGATGCGCATGGGACACTCCTTTACTGATGCACCGGCGCGGCCCGAAGGCGGAAGAGGACGGACACATTCGCGCGATAATACTTATCGCGCAACGCCCCCTGCGGCATTCCGCGAACGTCCCAGAGCAACGTCCCCTCGCCGCCCGCCGGAGCGATATGCAGATCGCCCGTCGAATAGGCCGTGATGTCGTCAAACAGAGTGTCTGGATCGCTGGCGGTGTCCTGGCAATTCTGCACCGTTGCCTTCGCCAAAACCGTCAAATCATACCCGCCCGCAGGCGCCGGATCATGCGGCGTCAGGCGATACTGGATGCTGATCTTCTTCTCGGCTGCCTGCGCGACCGACAGAATTTCAAGCGTCGGCTCCGCGGGAGTCGGGGTGGGGCTGGGAGTGGGAGAAATGGTGGGAGTTGGCGTTGGGGTGGGAGTTATTTCACCTTCGCCAAGGATGCAAAGTTGTTCGCCGGTTTCCAGGTCCCAGATCCGCGCGGTTTTATCGTGCGAACCGGTAACCATACGCTTGCCATCCGGAGAAACATCGAGTCGGCGAACGATAGCTGTATGGCCAGTGAAAACATGCAAACAATTGCCTGTCGCAACATCCCAAAGACGGGCAGTCATGTCGTCGCTGCTCGTAATAATCTTCTTTCCATCCGGCGTGAACTTTATGTCGGTTACTCCCATTGTATGCCCGGAAAAAGAGCGAATTTTCTCTCCGGTGGCAACATTCCATAGACTGAGCGTTGGATCTCCATTGTTTCCACCGCAAATCGCCAAGATGGCTCCGTCGGGCGAAAACGCCGCCCCGAGGATCGCTCCGTCCGAACTCGATTCCGCAGAATTGAATTCATAGATTAGCGCTTTAGTGGAGACATTGAACATTCGTGCAGTATGCAATGATGTTCCCAGGACAATTTTACTGCTGTCCGGCGAGAATGTGCTGCAATAGAAGTAGCCTCCACTGCTATGAATCGATCCAGTCGGGTTATTGGACGGAAGATCATAGAAATAGCATGTCGAAGAAGCATCGTGACAGATAAACGCCAGAGACGAACCATTGGGCGAGAATTCAAGAGAATTACTTTGTCCGGCGGCAGTGATGGTTTGGGTAAGAAGACCAGTCGCAACCTCCCAGAATCTCACCTGATTTTCTACAATAACCTGGCAGGATGCTAATGATTGAGCATCATTCATGAATGACGCGCGGATCTCCCTGTCATTAAACGGGACCAGAACATCTTTAATGAATCGCCCCGTTTGTCCCTGCCACAGTTTGATTTTCGGGCTGAGACCGCTAACCAGGATCATTGAGCCGTCTTTCGAATATTGCACGGTGTCAATTTTGTTATCCAAAGTATTCGCATTCAGGTCCAATTTCCAGATCGCACCCGTGGAAGAACCTGTTCCACCATCGGCGATATACATGGTATTGCCATTCGTGCAAATTCCCATCAGCACGTTCAGCGGAGCGCCCGAGAAAAAGGCGGTGGGATTTCCACCCGAGATTGGCATTTGCCATAATGTATTGGCATTTTCCTGGGCCAAGTATATGACATCATTGGCTTCGGCCAGTCGGAAGTAACTGTTGGTGGTGAAAATGTCGGAAGTTGCCAGCGTAGTGTAGGAGCCTCCCGTTGCGGGAAGGGAAAAGACACCGCCAGAGAAATATCCGGGCTTTGTCATGTTGGCGAAATACAAAGTCCCATTCTTATGAAGAATGGATACCCCGCCTATATATTCCCCCATGGCCACGTTCCAACGGTTCGTGCCGATTTGACTGAATCCCGTTCCATCAAGATTCATGGAATAGGTCCGGCCTCCCCAGCCATCCGCCAGATACAGTTTGGAGCCGTCCGTCACCAGGCCGGTTGCGTCGCCAGGGGTGTTTCCATAATCGCCCCCATCGCGGAGCAATGTCACAGGACCAGAGCCATCCTTGGGGGCGCTGAATGTTGCATTGGCAGTTGCGGCACCCATATTCATATTGTTCCAATAGAGGGTGTCTCCGATGACAGCGATTCCTTCGATGCCGGTATGAACTTGCGTGTAGAGCGCTTCCACTGCGCCGCCGTTGATCGGAATCCGGCTCAATGTCGTCGGCTCGGTCCCCGTGCTGAAGTAGATATGAACGCCATCTGTGGCGATTGCATGGGGATGGTTCAGCGCTGGATCATCCGAGACCAGCGAGAGCGTTGGAGCTGCCAGAGCGGTCATCGCGATTACCGCAATAAATGCGGACGTTGCAACTTGAGCAAACCTTCTCGTCCACCCGCTAACTTGAAACTGACACATAGTAACCTCTCCTCGAAGTGAATTGTGAATGGCCAGCTGGCATGGTGGCTTGATGATGAATCCAGATCACCTGCCTTGATGGCATTTAAGATGGCTTAAATGAGCAGTCATGTCCTCCTTGCTTCAAATTGGCTTAATACGACACTCCCCCCCATCCTTGATAAATTCCGGACAGGCTCAGAGAAGGCGGGGTGGGAAAAATTGGGAATTACGAAAGCTTAATTGTGAATTCTGAATGGAGAATAGGGAATTGAGGGGGGAAGGGCGAG
>CAYUNT010000040.1:0-26937 GCA_964446285.1 uncultured Candidatus Sumerlaeota bacterium
CCTTCTCCCTCCCCCACCACTGGCCCCGAGGGACCGGCCACCCATCTCATTAATCTCGATCTCGTTGTGCCTGCGGAGCAAAAGACGCTGCTCCGCCTAGCGCGCGCCACGCTCGAAACGTCGTTCCGCACGCAATCCGAAGAGTCGCGCCCCGATCTTGGAAGTTTTGATATTACGGCGAATCTGCGCAAGAAATACGGCGTGTTCGTGACGCTGAAAATCGGGGGCGACTTGCGCGGATGCATTGGGCATATCATCGCCGACGAACCGCTTGTCGATGGCGTGATTGATAATGCGCTAAATGCCGCGTATCGCGACCCGCGTTTTTCGCCCCTGCAACAACGCGAATTGCAAAATGTCCGCATCGAGATTTCCGTGCTGAGTCCGCTCGAAGAAACTCGCCCCGAGGACGTGGTGGTCGGGCGCGACGGCCTGCTGATCCGAAAAGGAATGCGCAGCGGCGTGCTGCTGCCGCAAGTGCCGGTCGAATGGGGCTGGACGCGGGCGGAATTTCTCGAACATTTGTGCCGCAAGGCCGGGCTGCCGCCAGGTTCGTGGCGTGATGCGCGGCTGGAGCGGTTTGGAGCGCAGGTGTTCGGCGAGGAAGATTGAACGCCGTGAATTCCTCTTCGCGCCGGGATTTTCTGAAGATGGCCGCTCGCGGCGCTTGCGCGATGTGCGCGGCGGGCGGTGCGGCGGCGTTTCTGCACGCGCTGGCCAATTCCGCGTGGGCCGAGGACTTGCAGCGCGCCTCGGCGACGGCGCCCATTCGATCCGCTTCTGGCGACGCGCCGGGCACCTCCACCGCGCATTTGGCAAATCCAACGCAAACGCCCGCCGCCTCTGCTTCTCCCTCTTCCACTGCCACCTTGGCGGAATCGTTCCTCGCTCCCGCGCGGCATTGGAAATCCATTGGCGGCAACAAGGTAAAATGCCTGCTTTGCCCGCGCCATTGCGAGGTCGATCCCGGACGGCGCGGCGAGTGCGGTGTTCGTGAAAACCGAGCCGGCGCTTATTTCACACTTGATCAAAACCGCATCGCATCGCTGCACATTGACCCCATCGAAAAAAAACCGCTTTTTCACTTTTTGCCAGGCGCGAAGGCTCTTTCGCTCGCCGCGCCGGGCTGCAATTTCCACTGCAAGTTTTGCCAGAACTGGCAGATTTCCCAGTCCGCGCCTGAGGATTTGGAGTGCCAGCCGATTCCCCCCGCGCAGATCGCCCGCCTCGCTCTCGCGCAAAACACCCAGTGCATCGCCTACACATATTCCGAGCCGGTCGTGTATTACGAACTGATGTTCGATACATCCGAAGCGGCGCGGCGCGCAGGCGTGCGGAACGTCATGATCTCAAACGGCTCAATTGAACCCGGCCCAATGCGCGAGCTGTGCGAAGTCCTCGACGCCGTAAAGGTGGATTTCAAATCGTTCCGGCAGAAGCTTTATCGCGAGATTTGCGCGGGCGACCTGCGGCCCGTGCTCGACACCATGCGGCTTGTGCATTCGCTCGGAAAATGGCTCGAAATCGTCGTTCTCATCATCCCCACGCTGAATGACAGTCCCGAAGAGTGCCGCGATTTGTGCAAGTGGGTGCTCGACAATCTTGGCCCCGACGTGCCGGTTCACTTCAGCCGTTTCACGCCTAATTACAAATTGCGCAATTTGCCAGCAACGCCCGTAAAGCGCCTCGAAACCCATGCCGAAATCGCGCGAGAGGCAGGGATTCATTACGCTTACGTTGGCAATGTGCCCGGACACCGCCTGGAAAATACATACTGTCCGCAATGCAGCGAAATGGTCATCTCGCGCTATGGGTTCGAGGCCGAAAACCGCCTGAAACCCGGCGGAAAATGCCCCAAATGCGGACAGGCTATTCCGGGCGTATGGAGTTGATGGCGCGGCGGAAACATATAAATGTTCGATAAATTTGACGCCGCTCCCCATAGAATTTGTGTCCTGGCGATCGCGTCATTTCTGTTTGGGTTCCAGGCGCTGCTTTTTCAGGTCGCGCTGCTGCGCGAGTTTTTCTCGGTTGCTGGCGGAAGCGAGCTCCTTCTCGGATTATTTTATGGAATTTGGTTTTTCGGCGTATTTCTTGGGGCGGGAGCGCCAGCGCTCACCGCAAAACAAAAGCGCGCCTGCCCCAATCCCCACCTGTCCCTGGGTGATTCGGACAATCCGCGCCTGCGCTCCCGGACAGCCATTTTGCTCTGCGCTCATGCGCTCTGGCCCGCCGCCGCGCTGCTGATATTGCGCGCTTGGCGTTTGTGGACCGGCGCGGCGCCCGGCATGACTCTTTCGCTGGAAAATGCTGCCGGGAGTTTGATTTTCACCGCGCTCCCTTTCGGAATTCTCACGGGCCTTTTGTTTCCGCCGCTCTGCCGGCTCCAAAGCGGCGGCGGCGCATCTGGCAACGCCGTTTCCGCAATCGGCTCCATCTATTCGCTGGAATCGCTCGGCAGTCTGGTGGCCGGCCTTCTCTTCGGATTCGCAATTGTCGGGCGTGTCGAACCTCTCGTGGCCCTTCTTTGCCCCGCCGCGCTGATCTGCGCAAACGCCCTTCGCCTTCATCCGCGTTCCGCCGCCCCATTATTCTTGATTTCCATTCTACTGCTTGGCTTTTCCGCACCCATGAATACTCTCTCCGCCTCTTGGCGCTGGCGGGCCATCGCGGGCGGCATGGAACAGATGGCCGCGCTTGAGTCACGTTATCAACGACTCGAACTTGGACGCCTCGACAATCAATACAGCCTATTGGAGGGGGGGCAATTCGCGGAGTCTTTTCCCGACCCCGCCGCGGTGGCGCAGGCGCATTTCCTCGCTTCGGAAGCCTTTCTTGGAGGCGAAGCCAGAGACGATAATGGTGTCGCGAAAACGAATTCCAGCCTCCAGCCCCGCGGCGCTCGCATCCTGATGATCGGCGGCGGCGCGGCGGGCCTTGCGCCGGAACTGCTTCGATATTCCAATGCTCGCATAGACTATGTGGAGCCGGACCCCGCTGTTCTCGAACTCCTTCGCGGTCATCTGCCCCCGGAATCCGCCGCCGCTATGCGAAATTCGCGCATGGCCGTTCATGCCATTGACGGCCGCCGCTATATACGCGAAATGGCCGAGCATATTCGCGATAATCCCGAAGAAGAACGTTTTCGCCTCGTGATCGTGCGTGTGCCCGATCCGACCAGCGCGGCCCTCAACCGTTATTTCACCTCGCAATTCTACGAACAATTGCGCGCCATAATAAGCGAGGATGGCATCGTTGCGACGCGTGTCAGCTCCGCGGTGAACTATTTCGGATCCGAAGTGAGCGAATATGGCGGCTCGATTTTCGCCGCGATGCAAAGCGCATTTCCGCGCGTCCTCGCCACTCCCGGCGAGGAGGCTTGGCTGCTCGCCTCGCCGCGCGCGGACGACCGCCTTACCTCCGATCCGGAAACGCTTGCGCGCCGCTTTGAGGCCTCCGGACTCCATCTCGCCTCCTCCTTCCGGCCCGCGTATTTCCGCATGATTTTCCAGCCAGATCACACAGCGCAGGCCAACAGCAAGTTTCGCGCGGCGGCCTCGCGCGCCCGCGATTATTCGCGCATCAACTCAGACGACCAGCCTGTGGCGTATCTCTACGGATTGCGCTTTTGGGGACAGTTTTCCTCCAAGGCGTCGGGGCGGTTTTTCAACTGGGTGGCAGGCCTTTCCCCGCGTCCTGTGTGGATGGCTTGCGGGGCGTTTCTCCTTATTGCGATCGCGCTTTGTGGAATCCTTCGCCGTCCGCGCTCCGCTCTGGCCGCTGGCTATGCAGGGGCATTCGCAATCGTGATCAGCGGATTGTGCTCCATGTCGGCCTCGCTGCTTCTGCTGCTTTCCTACCAAAACCGACTGGGCAGCCTGTATGGAGAAATCGCCATTCTCCTTGCGCTGTTCATGGCCGGTCTAGCGGCGGGCGGGGCGTCATTAAAAAGGCCTCGCGAAGCATGTGTCATCCGCATGGAAAAGCATCAGAGCGCCACGAACGCAGCGCCGGTTCCTCTGGCCGCTGCGTCCACTCCGCTCCGGCTGCTCCTCGGATGGGAAGCCCTTTTCGCAGCGGTCTTTTTGATGATTGCAGCGATCGGCCGTGTGTCTTTCGCAAGGCTGGATTTCGCAGGGCCGAGTTTTGTAAATTGCCCGGCCTGGGTTCTTATCTTCGTGCACGGCGCGGCGATGTTTCTGCTGGGTTTTATGAGCGGCGCGGAATTCCCACTGATCGGGCATGTCCGCGCGTCGCAGGGAATCGCTGCCGGGCGCGTGGCCGCATGGCTCGAAAGCGCAGACCACCTGGGCGCGATGGCCGGCGCGCTCCTCACTACGCTATTTCTCGTTCCTATCCTGGGAATTGGCGCAACGTTCCTGCTGCTGGCGCTGGCGAAAGCCGCCGCCGCGCTAATGCTTCGCTTGTCAGCGCACTGACTGAAAACTCCGCCGCGCCAGCCACAATCAGGGTTCCCAGGGCGTTACGTGCACAGTGACACGCTCGATGGTGAACCGAGTGGTCACGCGGTCAGATGAACTCAGATTTCCATAATCGAAAAACAACATCAGCTGCCCGGCGTCGCGCCCCGCCATTTTCTGAGGTGGATAATAGTAAAGGTCGTAATCGCGAGCGCCGTAGGCGGGCGACTCTTCGCCGCCGCCGTCGCTAACTACCTGGCGCGCAACAAGGCTTTCTATATTCTGATCGCCCGCGCGCAGTTGAAACACAGGAATGAGCGCGTTGTCCGAGTCGGCCTTCACGCGGAACTTTACACGATACAGCATCGCCGGAAGCACATCCAGCCCGGTATTGATCGCGAGCGAAGCCACGCTTGGCGCAACAGCGCCTTTCAGATACATGCCCTCCGCGCTCGCTCCATACGTGAAATATCCCGTTCCAACAGCAGGCCCATAATACTCCCATCCAAGCATGTCCGATGCGCCAACGAAATTGTAGTCCGCGTGCTGTTCCCAGGGGCCGAGCGAATCCAGGTCGATGATCTGCATATTCAGGCTCTGCAACCCAACCATGCCGCGCGGCGATTCGGCCGCGAGCACATGCGCCATATCGAACGCGGGAATAAAGCTTCCTTCTGCCGTATCGCCCGCGAGCGCGCTGTCCAGGCCGTGGCGCGTCGGCGGATACAAAACATAATAGTCAGCAGGTCCGCCCGACGCGGACGGCACTGCGTAATGCGTTCCGCCGCCGGTAATTTGGAGCGTCGTATGCGCCTGGCCGTCGCCCGAAGTAATTCGCAGGCGGAATCCGGGCACAGCCGCATCTTCCTGATCCGTGGCCACACGGAACGTAGCCAGATAAAGGACATCGCGCCGCTGGACAAACGAGGCCGCAGGCGCTTTCCATGAACCGTAACTTTGCGCGCCCGTGGCTGTAAGTTTCAGCAATCCGCCCGTGGCGCTCGGCGTGGCTTGCGGCAGTCCTGTGCCAAGCGCGGCGTAACTCCATCCCTGAGTTCCGGCATTGAAACTCTGCGAAAATTCGGCGTCCGGATCGCCCGCCACGGCATACAACCCAACGCCGCCATCTTCGACGAGCGGCGCCGCGCCCTGAGCCGTCAGTGTGCGTTTGGCCGCATCAAGCGCCGTTGCGCCCGCCGATACTTCCACCCAATCCAGCGCGGACGGACTATAGCGATACATCCGCAACTGCCCCACGCAACATGGCGAGCCATCCCATCCCAGCAGGTCGCTTTCAAATCCAGGTGTCTGGCCATTTGCATAGCGCAAAGTGACATTCGATGGCGCGGTGAAACTGTTGCGCAGGCTTCCGCTCGCGGCATTGCGCGCCTCGAAAGCGAGCGCGTTGCTCGTGGTCAGGCGCGGCAGGCGGCGCGTTCGGCCAATTGGCGACTCGTAATTATGTTCCGGGCGCCGCACAGTGGCGCTGATGGCCGTCGTGCCCGTCCCCTGCCGGTAGCCGGGGAATTCCGCGCCCGCAAGCGCCAATTCATCGGAACCCGTAATGCGGATCGCGGCCGGCGCGCCGGGCGCTCCGGGCGAGGCCGTCCGGATAGTTTGCGTTCCGGGCCTCGGCCCGACGGGCAGCACCGCATACACCGCGGCGAGATAACTGCCTGGTCCCGGTTCGGCTTTGAGCCGGCGGACCGGGCGGGCCGGAATGATCTCTTTCAGCGCCACGCTCAGCGTGTGCGAGGCCAGGCTTTGCGTTTGCGATGTTCCCTCCAGCTGGCCGAGCGGAAGGAATTCATACTGATCCGTGCCGGTTTCCGTCAGACGGTGAATCTGCAAGTCTTCCTCGCGCCATCCCTGGAGAGTATAATCGAGCGGATCGTATTGCATTCGCAAATACGCATATTTATTTGAGCGCAGCAGCGGCGAACCGCTGTAAATCTCAAACTGCACCGCCGACGCCGTCGAGCGCGACACCGAAGGCGACCGCAGCCGCAGCCCGCAATCGTAAAACAGCGAATCGTTATATAACGTCAACTGTGTGGCAGGCAGATAACTGGCGGCGGAGGTGGCAAGCGTCCCGCCCGTGGAAGCCGGCAATACGCGCGCAGTCCACGGCGCGGCAGTGCGAACAATATCCATCGCCGTTGAGTTGCTGAACATGTCGTTGCCAAGCGGCACCGCCCCCAGCCCCGTTTCGGCGTCGATCACATTGCCCGCGCCCGCAGCGAGCAGGTCAATTCCCGACGGATCGCCCGGGCCGGTTTGCGTTGGATAAAATGTATATGGGACCGTGAAAAATGGCGATCCGGTCAGCTTCACCCGGATCCAGTTCGGGTTGGCCGAATCGACCGTTGCCGTTACCGCGCCGCCCAGCGTATCGCCCGATACTGGCAGGTAAAAATCATAACGATCCAGCAACAACGGAATCAGCACGGGCCGGTTGAAACGCAGGATCAGTTCATCGCCCGCGCTTGGCCCGCCTTCATTGGGCGAATGCAGCAAAACAGGTCCGGCGAGTTGCGGGCGGTGAATTTCATGCGCGCCAATATCTGGCGCCGCGCCCGCAACCGCTCCGCGTCGCGAAAGGCCATCGAAGTCGAAGTTGACCTCGTCGGCGGTCACGGTCTTTATCTCGCCCTTATCCAGCGCGCCCGAACTGCCCAGCAGGCGGAAATCATTCAACTGCGGACGCCGGAACGAGGGCGATACGGTGATATTCCCCGAAGCGCGCCGCGGGCTGTTGTTGATGAAATAGCCGATCTGGAAATCCACCACATAAACGAAAACGCCTTCGTCCGTATATTGCGCCAGCGAGTTCGAGTAGAGAAGATTGTTGAGCAGCTCGGGGTCGGACGAGGCATTGCGTTCGACGATGCCGACGCCCGAGTTGTAGGCGACGATGTTGTTATCGATGCGCAAGATCGCCCCCGGCGCCGATGGAACGCCCTGGATAACAATCGCGCCATCGAGCGTGCTGGATTTCGAGGTATTGAATGCGATCGTATTGTGGATAAGGTCGCCCGACGTATTTTGCAGGCGGACGATATTGCCGCCCGGCGCGGAATTGCGGGCGATTTCGAGGTTGGTAAGCGCCAGCGCGGCGTTTGTGGCCTCGATCAGATGCCCTGTGGCCGCCGCGTTGTAATACAAACGCCCGCGATCCATTTTCACGCTTCCGCCCGATGCACCCCATGCGGCGGCTGTTGGGGCGGTATTGTTTAGAAACTCGGTCTGCGACAACTCCGCCGCGCCGCCGCCCAAAACGAGCATTCCGCCGCCCGTGAAGCGCGCCGCATTCGCGCGAATCACAGTCCGCACGCCGCTCGAATCCGCCGTGGTTTTCAGCGTTCCTTGCACCAGCGCCCCCGCTCCATATTCCGCCTGGTTTTCAGATACTTCCGTTCCGATCAGCCACAGGAGAGCGTCCGTTCCCGCCAGGCACCCGCCGCCATAGCCGAATTCCACGCTGTTTCCCGCGACGACGGACGACTGGATTCGAATAATGCATCCGGCGTCGGCCCCGACAACGCCGCCGCCCAGAAAACGCGCGGCATTGTCGCGTATTTCACAATTCTCAATCAGCAGCGAGGCTTGGCTGGCGTAAATCGCCCCGCCCGCGAAGGCTGCATTGTTTCGAATCAACAAATTGTGCAAATAGGGGATGGAACCGGTCAAGTCCCCCAAATAAAACGCCCCGCCAACCGCCGATGGCCCGCCGCCCCCGCGAATTTCCATATCGCTAATCGCCACGCTGGCCGTAAGCGCCATGCCTTCGATCCAAAACACCGATTCGCCGCTGCCCGTGGCGTCAATTACCGTCGAATGCATACCCGCGCCTTTGATGGTAATATCGCTCGGAATCACCAGGGGAAACGCTTCGCCCGTGGCCAGGCAATAGGTTCCCGCCAGCAGCGTGATTTTGTCTCCAGACGCGGCGACTCCGAGCGCCGCGGTGAGTGTGGGATAATCTTTGGGAACTATATATTGCGCGGCGAAGGATCGCGATGCGCTTCCGAACGCCACCAGCGCCACAAGAGCCAAAAACATGGACAGTGCGCAAATTGGCCGACGCGCCACTATCGCCCGGAAAGCCGGAATATGGCGTCTATTGCGCCCAATGCTCGTCGTCATGGCTTCCGCCTTTCGATGGAGCCGCCTATCGAGCCGCCCATTCCCCCGAAAAGGCGGCATTCCGGCCCCTGAACCCCTATCCATATCAGTATGGGACTGCCCGCGCCGGTCCGTCACCCCGCGCTTCGCACGGACGTTCTTCTCCACGGCGATTTCATCCATCTTTCGCCGCCTTGTCCAGCGAAGAAAGCAGGACAGCAAGGTTTCAATCCAGATACGAGTCAAATGCGGACAAGAAATGGATGGAATTCGCCAAAAACCATTTCCTGCTGAATTTCAGCGCGGCGAAAGCAGGAATACGCGTTGTAAAGTCACAGGCAAGATGCCTGCGCTCCTTTTTGATGCCGCTATAATTGCGCCGCGCGTTATTCGCTCAGATGCGCGCGGATCCAGAGAAGATCGGCGATGTCGAATACGCCATCGCCATTTGCATCCGCGCTGGCTTGCTGCTGCGGGGTCAGCAGCGCGGTTCCGCAGAGCGCCCCATACGCCAAAGAAACATCCTCGGCATCAAGCATCCCATTACTGGACAAATCGCCCGGCAAGTTGCTTCCGCCCGGCGTGGGCGAGGCAGTTGCGGAGGGGTAAGGCGTCGGGGTTGGCGACGGCTCGACGGGCGAATAACGCAGCACATACAATCCCCCGCCGCCATCGGCCAGACACACCGCGCCGTCATCCGTCACCGCCACGCCATAAGACAGATACGGCGTGGAATACGTGCGCTTCAGCGCGGGCATCCCAGGATTTGAGACATCGAGAATCCGCAACCCGCCCCAGTAATCCGCCACATAGGCCAGATTCCCCGCCACCACGACATTTTCCGGGTAACCGGCCGTGTTATACCAGCCGCGCCGATACGGTTGCGCGGGGTTCGACACGTTGAATATCTGGAGTCCGCTCTCCTCGTCCGCCACAAACGCCAGATCGCCCGAAACCGCCACGCCCACTGCATAGAAAGGCGTGTCGATCGCGCCAAGTAGGATCGGCGAGGTAGGATCCGTCACATCCACTATCAGCAATCCGTCCGTTCCGGCGGCGAGATAAGCGCGCCCGTCCGCCACGGCCACATCCAGCGCGTATGCCTCGCCAGCCCAGACGCCAACCTGCGAGGGCGCAGCGGGATCGGATACATCGACAACATGCAGCCCGCCCTGTTCGGCAGCCAAATAGACCAAGGCGGCGCCGCTGCCATCGCTTTTGCTGCCGCCAACACCGCTGACATGTCCTCCCGGCGGCGCGAACGCCACGCCCATCGCTGTGCCTGTGGTCAGCGAATAGACGCCGCTCGCGACCGGCGCGGCGGGATCGGAGACGTCGATCATGCGCAATCCGCCCGATTTGTCCGCCACGCAGGCCACCGCGCCCGAAACGGCCACATCGCGCGCATAGCCGGGCGTGTCGCACGCGCCGATCTGCACCGGCCCAGCCACATTCGCCAAATCCACCACCCGCAATCCTTTGTATCCATCCGCGATGTAAGCAATCGAACCCGCAACGGCGACGTTTTCCGAGTATCCGGGGGGATTGTAGGCCCATTTCAGCGCGGGCGCGGCGGGATTCGTGGCATCCACCACATCGAGTCCGCCATTGCCGCTCACAACGCACGCCGTCTTGCCCGAGGCCGCAACGCCCAACGCAGACTGCCGCGTGGCTCGCCCGCCTTTCAAAACCGGCGCGGCGGGATTCGACACATCCGCCACCTGCAACCCGGCCAGTCTATCGGCAACAAAGGCAAGATTGCCTGATACTGCCACACCCTGGGCAATTCCAGGCATGCTTAAGGAGCCAACTTTGGTCACTGCGCTTGGATCGGAGATGTCCGCAATGGCCAGACTGGCCACCGCAACAAAAAGGTGGTTGCCCGATATATCAAGATCATATCCATATCCCAGGCCAGAAATAACCTTTTCATTATATGTTGGCTTAAAGGGATTAGATACATTGACCTGAATAGTGCCCCCTGTCCCAGTGAGATACGCGATGCCGTTGGAATACGCTATACTCCTGGGATATACCCATACATTAATGCCGCCGCACAGAACAGGCCATTGTGGATTGGTTATCTCCACAATTTCCACATAGTTGTTATTGTTGCTTACATTGTCCTCGCGTCCCAGAAAAGCCAGATTCCCATACGTAGCCAAGCTTATCAATGGCTTGGACGTCGCATAAGACCCGCGCAAGGCAGGGGCTGCCGGATTGGATATATCAATGATTTGCATGCCTTGAGCGCCTGCGGCAACGAAGGCCAGATTGCCAGAGACAGACAACCCCTGAATTTCCTGAGGCAATTGGTATTTCCCCAGTAAAATCGGCTGCTCGGGATTCTCGACGTCCACAATACGAAGCCCGCATCCTTCGGCCATATAGGCGTAGTTTCCCTGCATCGCCACGGCCTTGCTGAACCCGCCCACTGTGCCGACGAGTTGCACATCCGCCACGCCCGTGGGAGTGGCCGTTGGCGTTGGAGTGGGGCTTGGCGTCGGACTCGGCTGCGCGGCGGGTCCGGTATAGCGCAGAATATATAGCCCTGCTCCCCTTTCCGCCGAGTATATCAGCCCATCCAGCAGATCAAGATCATATCCCAAACCACCGGCGTAGCTTCCCACTAGAAGAGGCGCGCGTGGATTTGAGACATCCACTACATAGACTCCATAGCCAGCCACATAGGCCAAACCATTCGCGGCGACTATTCCTGATGTTCCATTTCGGACATCAATGCGATGGCTTCCCCTCAAAATAGGGGTAAGTGGGCTGGAAATATCAAAAACTTTCAGGCCATAATCGCGGTGGGCAAAACAAGCGAATCCATTCCAAATAGCCACATCAAAATATCCACTTCCCGTTGGACCGTTGTTGCCTATTAAAAACGGGGCATCAGGATTCGTGACATCCACAATCCGCACTCCATACTGCCCCGAATTCAAATAGGCCAGCCCATCAAAAACTCGAACTCCAGCACACCCCGCAGGCATGAGGCAAACGCCTCGCAATGTCGGCGTGGTAGGATTAGATACATCCACAATGTATAGACCCTTATTCATAACCGCCGCATAAACGAGATTATCTACCATGTCTATATAATACACAGAATCTGGCGCAACATATTTGCCCATCAATACCGGAGTAGTAGGATTCGAAACATCTATTACTTGAATTCCAGCCGTCAGGACCGATGCACATGCCAGATTTCCGTTATAGTCGATTTTGGTAACACGCGCCGGCAGGGAACATTGCCCGATCTCGACCGGCTGCGAGGGGTCGCGGATGTCGATCACCCGCATCACCTGATCCTTGCCTATGTAGGCATAGTCGCCGTTCACCGCCACAGTGTCGGTCGGGATGTCGAGTTTGCCGACCAATTCCATGTTCAGGTTTTCGGCGTGCGCGCCCTGAGCGGCCAGGAGAACCAGCAACCCCGCCGTCATGGCCATGCCCCAGACACAGATTAACCCAAAAAATCGCCTTCGCGCCCGTTCGTCCAATTGCCCGCCCCGCGCATACCCGCATCCTGTCCCTTGCTGTGTTCCCCAAAGTTGGCCGCCGCCCATGAGTGGTTCCTCTACCAATAGTTTCCATTCGTATGGGACCGAAATGGAAAAACGTCAACTCCTTAACCCAACAATTATTAGGATGATTTCCATTCCTGTTTGCCTGACAAGTCCATTTCGCTCGATCGGGGCTATTTTTTTTTGCCTGGCTGGCGGGAGCAGGAGACGGCATTGAGGATTTTTCGGGCAATCCCGCGCAGCATGGCGATTTCGTAGCGCGTCGGGCGGGCGCGGGCCAGAAAGCGCCGCAATTCGCGCATGGGATGTTCGGGCGCCGTCTGTCGAAAAAACCCGACGGACTCCAGCGCGGACTGAAAATGGCGCAAGGCGGCGTCGAGGTCGGCGGAGTCGGCGGGGGTGGCGCGATCGGCCCGCTCGGGGCGTCCGCGGCCCTCGGCGCGTTCGGCCGCTCCCTCGCCCGCCAAGGCGATCCACAACTCATAGGCCACCACGCACACAGCCTGCGCAAGATTGAGCGACCGCGCGGCGGGCGAGCAGGGAATCGAAAGGACTGCATGGCACAAATCGAGGTCTTCGGCGGCCAGACCCGTGTCTTCCGGCCCGAACACAAAGGCGGCGCAAGAGGCCGGCTCGCCGCGCATGATGTAAGGAGAAGTGCTTCCGGTAGATTGGATATTTTGCCCAAGATTACCGGTGGTTTGGACGTCTCGTCCAAGATTTCCGGCGGCTTGGGCATCCTGCCCAAGGAATCCAATTTCAATAACCGCCTGCGCGGCGGCCGTACGCGGGGTGAAGGCAGCGCAGCGGCGTTCACCAATCCGGGCCGTCGTTCCGCAAGCCCACCGCACGCCCGCGAGCGCCTCGGCCAGCGACGAAACCACACGGGCCGATTCTAAAACATCGCGCGCGGCGCAGGCCATTGCCAGCGCATCGGATTCGAGCGGATGGGCGCGCGGACGCACAAGCGCGAGATCGTCCAGCCCGAAATTGCGCATCACGCGCGCCACCGAACCGATGTTGCCCGCTCCCTGGGGCCGCACCAGCACAATCCGCACAGGGGCGGGCGCAGGAATTGGCGCGGAGAAGGAGGAGAGAGAAGGATTGGGGGAGGAAGAAGAGTTGTCCGGCATGGCGCAATCTCAAATAGAAATGAATGCACAAATGAATTGGCGCAGGCTGATGAATCGCATACGCCCGCGCCGCAAACGGTATTTCCCTTGGCGGCGGGCAAATGCGACGATAAAATTCAACCACGATGCGCGAGGAGGCGCTCAGAGAATGCCACTGTCACAATCCTCCGTCCCAATTCCTGGCGAAACCGCCAATTCGCTCCATCCGCCCGGCGCCGCCGCGCCCCCAACGGACTTCGGGCAAAAAACGGCGCGTTTGCGCGAGATTCTCGCCGAGATGCGCCGCGTGGTCATCGGTTTTTCCGGCGGAGTGGACAGCACGGTCCTGCTCAAGGCGGCCACGCTGGCGCTTGGGGCGGAAAATGCGCTGGGCGTTACGGCATCGAGCGAATCGAACACACAAAGCGACATCGCACAGTGCCTCGATCTGGCGCGCAAGCATGGACTCAATGTGCGCGTAGTGGAATACTCGGAACTCGCCATTCCCAATTATGTGGAAAATCCATCCAATCGCTGCTATTACTGCAAGGGCGAGTTGTTTCGCCGCCTCATCGAAATTGCGCGCGAAATGGGCGGCGCTGTAGTGTGCGACGGTGGCATCACGGATGACGCGTTCGACTATCGCCCGGGCATCCAGGCTCGCGACGAGCAGGGCGTCCGAAGCCCGTTGCGCGAGGCTGGATTCACCAAAGAAGACGTCCGCCGCTATGCGCGCGAACTCGGCCTGCCCAACCATGACAAACCCGCCTCGCCCTGCCTGAGTTCGCGAATCCCCTTCGGGATGCAGATCACGCGCGAAAAACTCGAACAAGTGGGCCGCGCCGAGGATTTTCTACGGTCGCTCGGACTGCGCCAGGTTCGATGCCGTCATCACGGCGAAATGGCGCGCATCGAAGTTGAGCCGGACGGAATGGACACGGCGCTGCGGCATCGCGAGGCGATTGTGGCGCGTCTCAAGGAACTCGGATTCCGTTATGTGGCGCTGGATTTGCAGGGATTTCGCAGCGGAAGCCTGAACGAAGTCCTGCGGCCTCGAAACGAAAAAAGCAATGCGGCGGAGTAGGACGCAAAAAGATTTTGCGAGCGCGCAAGACGCACTTATTCTGTCCTGAATCGCGCTGCGATGCGGCGATTTCCATGCGGCTGAAGCGCCGTTCTCGCCCCTAGGGATACACCGCCATGAGCGTGGCATTCGGGTAATAGTGCGCCAGAATCTCGCGGAAGGTTTTTCCGGCGTTAGCCATCGCGATCGCGCCTGTCTGGCACATCCCAACGCCGTGGCCCCATCCCGCGCCCTTGAAGATAAATTTCTCGGGGCGCTCGGCGGTCCCACCTTGCGTTTCGACGATGAATGCGGCACTGCGCAAGGGCGGATCGAACACTTGGCGGATTGCCAGTTCGGGACCGATGACCGCCTTGCCTTTGTCGCCAATAAACTCCGCCTGAATCATGCGGCCCGACGGACCGCGTTTGACGGCGCGAATGGCCTGCACATGCCCGATGTCCTTGCCCGCCCCAGCCAGCCGCGCGCCAATGACATCCGCCGCCACTTCGCGCGTCCAGCGGAAATTCTTCTGCGCCCATTTCGGAATGTTCCCGAACTCAGGATTGCACCATGACTTCGGACTGGCCGCAATCCATCGCGCCATGTCGTCCTCGCGCGTCAGGTCGAAATCGAGGGCGCCTTCGCCATCAAATCGCGCGCAGTCCCAATAGCCCTTCTGATCGGCGCGCGGCGGCCAGACGTTGCGGATGTCCTCCGTGTAGCCGCCGCAACTCGACGCATAATAAGCCGCCATCGGCTTGCCCTCGTGGAACATCGCCAGACCGCGCGTGGCGCGCACGGCGGCGTCCGATTCCGGCGACCGCTTCTTGTTGCCCGAAAACGCCTGGCATTCGACGTCCGAGCAGATGTCATAATTTTCTCCGGCGTATTTGCGCGTGATCAGCGCCTCGACCGTTTCCGACCGCGCCGCCACCGCCTGGGCGCACAACGCTTCGTGAGGCGAGGTCGAGCCGATTTCCGACGGCACCACGCCCAGCAAATACTCTTCGAGCGGCAGCACGACGATGACGCTGAGTTTGCCGTCCTTGCCCGGATAAATCTCGATGCGCCCCTCGTAAGCGCGGTCCTCGGCGCCTTCCCACGACCAGCCGACTCCATACGGGACCTTGCGGATAAGGACTTCGCCGCCATTTGGCGATTCAAGCACAATAGCGTTCGCTTCGCCCTTGCCGGCGGATGCGCCTTCATAAGCGATGCGCCCATTGCGCACGCTGAATGTCGTCGTGTCATCCACGGCGAGTGCGGCCAGTTTCTGGCCCTCAATCGTTTTCAAGTCGCGTGGCGCTTTCGCCGCCATGCCGATTTGCGGCGTTGTATTAATAATAAGAATGCGCACTGGCGGATTGGGCGCGAGAAGCTTCTCGGGCGCGGCTTGGCTCGCGGCGGCAACAACGGCAGGGGCGGCTGCGGTGGCGGCGGCCTCGTTTGCCGGCGGCGCCTGCGCAGATTCTCCGCACGGAAATAATGAACATCCGGCCAGGCAGGCGATAAGCAAACACAAAGCCATCCAAGACGAACCAATCCTAACTTTGCTTTTCATCAGACCTTCCCCCGAGGGACGAAATTGAGGTGGAGCGATAGATGCCAAACTGACTGCAAAGGGCGCTTGTCTTCTTTGAAAAGGGTCACATAGGTCCTAATATGTCCTATTGGTCCCATTTTCACAATGCACCGGCAAACATTCAAGTTTGGCATAATCTGGCTCCCCGCGCGTGAACCTTTGCGCTTCGCGCACGCCAAAAGGGAACATGTCAGACCCTTTGCGTCAAGCGCTGGCCTTGCCCTTTGCCTCATCCTTCCCATTGAATTCGGTTGCCCTCTCTCTTCCGGTGAATGCATTCAAGCACCGCGAAAGGTTGGAGTTGTCTTCTGAACAGGGAACCTCATGCCAAGTTTGAATTCGCTCGAATACGATACCCTGACGCCAGCGCTGTTGATCGACCGCGACCGAGTGCAGGCCAATATCCGCCAGATGCAGGCCGTATGCGATGCGCACAAGGTGGAGCTGTGGCCGCATATCAAAACACACAAAATGCCCGTCATTGCGCGGATGCAACTCGAGGCAGGCGCGCGCGGATTGACCTGCGCGAAGATCGGCGAAGCGGAAGTGATGCTATCGAGCGGGGTCCGGCGCATCTTCATCGCGCACTCGATTGTGGACCCGCGGAACGCCCGCCGCCTGCGCGCTCTGAGCGAATCGCTCGACCAGTTGATTGTCGCCTGCACGAGCGAACCGCACGCGGGCGCGCTGGAAACCGTGCTCGCGGCGGAGGAGCTGACGCTGCCGGTCATGCTGGGGCTAGATACGGGCCTGGGGCGCGAGGGGGTGCGCGGGGTGGATGCGGCGGTCCGCCTCGCCGCAACTATCGCGAAAAAACCGCACCTGCGCCTCTTTGGCATCTATTCGCACGAGGGCCATGCGTATCGCAGCCCCGCCGAAACGCCAGCGATTCTTGCGAGTGTTCAGCAGCAATTGTGCGAGGCGCGCCGCCGCATTGATCCTTCACTTGTCGTCTGGCCGGGTTGCAGCGTAACGGCGGCGCAAATGGCTGCGATGCCCGGCATCAATGGCGTGCGCCCGGGCACGTATGTCTTTGGCGATCTGAGCCTCGCCGCCCAGCACAAAGTTATGCCCTGGGACACCCTCGCCGCCACGATCCTGGCGACTGTCGTGGATCGGCCCGAGCCGGGTTTGGCGCTGATCGACGCCGGATCGAAAACCTTCAGCGGCGACAAAACGCCCGAGGGGATTACCGCGATGGCTCTGGACCGGCGCGATATACAGGTTGTGCGCTGCAACGAGGAGCATGGCTGGACGCGAGGCGCTGACGTGGACCAACTCCGCGTGGGCGACCGCCTCCAATTTCTGCCTGCGCACATCTGCCCGGCCGTCAATCTCGCCGACGAAGCCCTGGTCATCAGCGGCGGAAAGATTGTCGATGTCTGGAAAGTCGCCGCCCGCGGCAAAACACAATAATTCCGGGCAAAGAGATTTTAACCACGAAAAACACGAAAGCCGCGAAAATGCCGAAGAATCAGATTACTTCTCCCAAGGACACGCAAATGTCGAAAAGCGCACTCATGCTGCTTCGCTCTCCCAAGGAACTCCTCTTGGTATTGGCATTCTGCCTTTGCATCTGCGGCGTATGCGCGGCCGCGCCCGCAATCGATTGGACGACGCTCTCCCGTCCGGAGACAAGCGGCCTGTGGGTCCGGCCCGCTCGGGATGGCAACGCCCAGCCCGTCTGGGGACACGCGCGCGGCCTTCGCGCCGGCCTGCATCCGATGTCGGGTCCGCGCGGACTCCTGCGCATTTACACTCCCTACATGGGCCAGCCGGATTCGGTTCTGATCAACTTCATCGCCATCGAGCCGATTGTTCAGGGCGAAAGCGTGCGGGGATTTTCCGAATTGGAGCGCAGCCGTCTGGACGATGTTCAGGGAAAACGATTTTGGGCCGCCGATTCGCCCGAAGATGAAACTCCGCGTCTGCCGCAGCAATTTCCCGCGCGGGGCGTTCTCGGCCAGGAAGGCACAACGAAAACGCTCACTGTGTATGTTCCCATCGAACCGTTTGACAACGGGGCGAAAGTCTATGTGCGCCTGCGGTTCCGCGCCGACCGCCCGTATGAGGTGGGCGTGGCGGCGTTTGCTCGAAAGGACTCCAAACCGCTCAAACATTGCATCCTGACGGCCACGATGGGAAATTTTGCGCGGCTGCGCCATCTCCACCTGCAAGCCGGCGTGAAATCCGCGCGTGAACTCTGGCCCGATTTCAAGGGCGATGGCTTCGCGCCCCACGCCGTTTTTCCGCTTTCGGCCATGTTCCGCAACAAAAAGGGCCACGCGCTGTTTGTCGCCGCGCCCGATGAAGAAAATCCCGCACAGGCCGAGTATGCGCCCGAAACGGAGTTTTGGTGGAAATACACGGGAAAGCCAGCGACACAGTATTGGCGCTGCGAAACGCCGGATCCGAACATGGCCGGACAGGTCAATGGGCGCGCCTGTTACTGGGGCGGACAATCGCCCATTCCCGGCGGCGTGGCGTTCGAGAATTTCGAGTTGATAGAACCATTTTCCAACGGCGCGGAGTATTGGTTTGGCGTCACGCCCCAATCTCCCGAGGCGTTTATCCGAAGCGAGACGCAATGACCCGCGGAGAGGGAATTTTTACCACAAAAGGCGCGAAAACAATAAAAAATGAGAATCAGGAAGAGGATTCTATGGAATCTCTTCTATTTTGCTCCTTTCGCGTTTTTCGTGGCAAAAATCTTCTCGCCGGTAAATTCCCTTTTCATGGTAAAGTTCTTCTTTCTTCTCTCCGCCGCCGATCACATTCCCCTTGATCGAAAACGTTCCCCTGCCTCCCAATCCTTATCAGTGCAGTTGTTGAAGAAACCGGCGGAAACGAAGAAACCGAAAAACGCCCACGGAATTTACAAACACCTACTCAATCCTCTCTACTGAGCGAAGGCCAAGGTAGGTTATAAAAAAGCGACAAATCGGGCTGCTATCCGTAAAATTCTCCATATTGTAAAAGGAGATGTTCATTATGCAATACGACCAAGAAAAGATAGTGCTGCGATTTAATGATCTTATTAACCTCGCCGAGGAAATTTGGAATGAAACGAACGAAAATAAGGGAATCGTCGGTCCTGTCAATGTTGCCAAGCTCAGGGCCAACGCACGGCATTTGCTGACGTTGCTCTTACCAGGATCGAAGGTGTATTTGGAGGAATGGGATGGCCTGCACTTGGAACGTCAACAAATAATCAATACGGGATGGTACAAAGGCATCCTGCTTGCAGCAAAGGAGGATTACATCAAAGGCCTCTTTGGCGACCAAAAATTATTTATTTGCGCCGAGGTCTTCATCGATTTTCTTCAACAAGCAGAGTATCTCCTCAAGGAAGGGTATAAGGACGCAGCTGCTGTGATCGCTGGGAGTGTGTTTGAAGATGGATTGCGGCGACTGTGTGTGCTGAAACGAATTGACTACGGGGAAAAGGAGACAATCAATCCCCTCAATCAAAAACTATACAAAGAATCTGTGTATAATAAGCTCTGGTATGAAGAAGTTTCGGCCAAGGCTGTCATAAGAAATGACGCAGCCCATGGGAAATACGATGGCTATGGTCCCAAAGATGTTCAAGGATTGATCGATTTTATCAAGAGATTCCTTCGCGAATTTCTGGAAACACATTAGGACGGAAATTCGGGACGGAAATTCGGGGAAATTCGAGGGGAATTCGAGGGCAGCAACCCTTTTCTCACCCCGGAAAGAATTGACCGAAGGCGGTAAGAGGTTCGGAAGGAGGGAAGATTGGGTTGTTGTTCCTGAAGCCAGGATATTGCACTTCCAATCTCTTGAATTCGGGGACAGTTACCTTATTTCTCTGGGGGATATTCATAGGAAATTCGAGGACAAAATTCGAGAGAATAGGGTTGCCGTCCCTGAATTACCCCCGAAGCGTCCCCGAATTACCCCTTTCAGGAACGGCGAGAATATCTCGCGGCCCTGGCATGCATCTGCCGGTCCAAATGCATAGCGGCATTTCTGAATAGGTGTCAATCTGCCGAATCGGGCTTTAATTTTCCCGCCCCCTTTCCAATGTGCGTTTTCATAAGTTGGCCGGTCACCCAATTTCGAGCCTATCTGAAAATTCGAAGAGAATCTTGGACGGGACGTCCAAGCCACCGGAAATCTTGGGCCAGATGCTCAAGTCACCGGGAAACTCGGACAAGACGTTCGAGCCACCGGTCATGCGCATTGTCGGCACTGGTGGCTTGGGCGTCCCGCCCAAGATTTTTCGCGTCCACAACCGCCCATGTCTCTTTGAACAGTTCATGGCGCGGCGGCGGAATGAGGAAATTTCGACTTGCGCACGGAAGGCGGCCAAATGAGGCTGTCGCGTTGGCCGCTGGATGGGTAGTTTTCTGCCCCCCGCATTGGGCGGCCCAGTCTGCATCGGGCAGTCCACTCTGCTTCGGGCGGCGCGCTGGCGATGGTGTTCTGCATAAGAACCTGGCCGACCTCCCCCAAGAATCTTGGACGGGACGTCCAAGCCACCGGAAATCTTGGGCAAGATGCCCAAGCCACCGGCGGTTTTCGGGCAGGTTCCAAGCGCAATCATTTCTCGTGTCTCGTGCAAATCTCATATAATTTTTCAGGAGTTCCGCATGAATAACGAAAGGCATCTCTTCACTTCTGAATCCGTGACGGAAGGACATCCCGACAAGGTCTGCGATCAGGTCTCGGACGCCGTTCTGGACGCCTGTCTGGCACAGGACGCCGCCAGCCGCGTGGCCTGCGAATGCTTCGTCACCACCGGACTGCTCGTCATCGGCGGCGAGGTCACCACTCGCGCGGATTTCGACCTCTCGGCGCTGGCGCGCGGCGTCATCAAGTCGATCGGCTATACAGACCCCGCTATCGGATTCGATTCGCGGTCGTGCGCCGTCGTGAACGTCATAGGCAAGCAATCGCCCGACATCGCAATGGGCGTCGATGAATCCGGCAGCCACGAACAAGGCGCGGGCGATCAGGGAATGATGTTCGGATACGCCTGCGACGAAACGCCGGAATTGATGCCGCTGCCGATCCTGCTGGCGCATAAGCTGACACGCGCGCTGGCCGACGCACGCAAGAAGGGGCGCATCGCATGGCTGCGGCCCGATGGCAAAAGCCAGGTCACTGTGGAATATGAAGGCGATCGCCCGGTGCGCGTGGACACGGTGGTGATTTCCACGCAGCATCATGAGTCAGCCAAACCCAAAACGATCCGCGACACGATCATCCGCGAGATCATCGAAAAGACGATCCCGAAGAAATATCTCGATAAAAAGGTGCAATACCACATCAACCCGACGGGACGGTTTGTGGTGGGCGGTCCGCACGGCGACAGTGGCCTGACGGGACGCAAGATCATCGTTGATACCTACGGCGGCATGGGGCGCCACGGCGGCGGGGCGTTCTCGGGCAAAGACCCGTCGAAGGTGGATCGTTCGGCGGCCTACGCAGCGCGCTGGATCGCCAAGAACATTGTGGCGTCGGGCGTCGCGCGGCGGGCCGAGGTGCAGATTGCGTATGCGATCGGCGTGGCGCGGCCGGTGTCGGTGCTCGTGGATACGTTCGGCACGGGCAAAATGGCCGATGGCGAAATCGCAAAGCGGGTTTCGGAAGCGTTTGACCTGCGGCCCAAGGCGATTATCGACGCGCTGAAACTGCGGCGGCCGATCTTCCAGCAAACGGCGGCCTATGGACACTTCGGACGCAAAGAAGCCGACTTCACCTGGGAAAAAACCGACCGCACCGCCGCGTTCAAGAAGTAAGTCGGCGCGGGGAAGAGTTTTTGCCGCGAAAAGCGCGAAAGAACGCGAAAACGAAATAGAACAAAGAAAAATCAAAGAATACAATTCTGAGCCTGTTTCGTCCTCGGGGCGAAACAGGCTCTGAATTATGATCTCTCTTTTTCGCTATTTTCTGGTTTTTCGCGGCAAAATTCTTCTTCTTCTCTTCTCTTTTCTTCTCTGCGTTCTCCGCGCCTCTGCGGTGGTATTTTGCTTTTTCTTTATCAGGCCGCGCGGCGGAGATTGTCGTCCGGGGAGAAGTCGCCGCCATCGTCCGGGCGGAAATCGTCATCGTCATGGTCGCCGCCGGCGCCGCCATCGCGGCCGCTGGCGCCATCGAGTTTTGGACGGTCTCCGAGGTCATTCACAGTGGCGGCGGGCGCGAGCCAATCACCCGGCTGGCGCGGGGGAAGTCCGTGAGCGGCGCGCGCCTTGTCGCAACGTTCATTGCGCGTTCCGTCGATGTAAGATGGCGGGAATGCGTGGCAGGGCGTCGGCCGGCGGTCGTAGATCACGCACCGCACCGCCTTGCCAATTTCGCCTTCGAGGGCGATGCAACGCGGGCGCGCGTCGTTCGTGCCCTTCATGGCGCGATAGATGGGCGTCAGGTCTTCGGTCCATTCCACGGGCGCGCCGCCTGGGGTTTGGTCGCTGGCCTCGCGCCAGTAAAACGAACAGCGGTAGAATGCGCAGCACGCACCGCACGAGAGGCAAAGATTCGCGGGCATAGTTTATATGCAACAATCCTTATCTTAAATTGCGATCCGTATTTGCGATCGTTATTTGGAGCGGTCCTTAACCTGCAAACCCCCGCCACGAGGACGGGGGCCGGATTCGATCATGCTATATCAGGCGGGCGCGCCATCCGTGGCGCTCACGCTCATGCGCACGGGAAGAAAAGAAAAGGCGCGAGTGCAAAGCCTCGCGATCCCAGCAAACGGTCACGAGTTCGGCGCCTCGCGATCCCGGCCGCAGGGGGGGTTATAGACGGTCCGCGCCGCCGCTCAAGGCCAAAGTTGTATATTGTATTTTACGGAAACTCAGGCCCGCATATATTGTGTTTCCAATAACGGCCGGCCAGTGCGGCATAAAAGCGACAACCAAACCATAATTTTCCCTTGCACTCTCGCACTAAATCAGAAATGATGCTGTTGCGTTTGAGAGTTGAAGCAGATAGCGGCAATTTTTGCCATTTTGCTATCAAGGCTCGGCAGCAGGTTAATCGTTTGAATAACGACCAGCCTGCGAATGCAGTGCGTGAGTTGTGTTTTTTCATTCGTTCCTCTCCATATTTTTCCGGCGGATGCCGGCGCCGTAATTAGGGAAGGAGTTTTCTCAATGGCCCAAGATCAAGCGCACAATACGGAATTTGTAAAAAAGATTAAGGACTCATTAGGGAATGGTTTTTGTTTTGTGCCGCTGCTCGGGAATGGATTTTCCATCGCGTCAGGAATTCTTTCTAACAAGGAAATACCATACTATCTCCGCTATTGTATTGCCAAGTGTTTGGTATGCAAAAGCGACATCATGAGCATGGGATGGCCCAGATTTACGGAATGCAACAACCGGAAATCCAAAGCGTATCCATTGTTTTCCGCGCTGAATGATCTTCAAGGCAACCGGTCTGGCTGCAAAGCGCTCATTAAGGCCATGATTAAAATAGAAGAAGCCGGTCCGATAGGGGAGCATCGCGGACACTATCTGGAGGCTGCCGCGTCCACGCACGATTGGCGGAGCATGTTGCAATGCCTTTCTCGCATCAGAAGAGTTGGGGAGGGCAAGGACGCAGGCATAACATTAGGTCCTGTGGATCATAGCGTCACTGATTCCTTTAGTATTCACATCACGCGCGGGCGGACGCCCAATCTTGGCCACAAGATGATGGCTCACCTGTCACGCCCCATGCGCATAAGGCTTCTGCTTACCACCAATTTTGACACGCTGCTCGAAGATGCATTTCTTGATGTCCACTGTCCTTTGGCCGTGTTTGATGTTCATAAATCCAGCGGACTCCCCAATGCGCATCTGGTGCATGCACAGCCTTCCATTGTAAAGCTGCATGGGGGACGATACGGCACACGAGCTGACTTTTCGCTCGATGACGAACCGACTGACAATGATAAGAAAGCGTTTGTGGAATACTTGTCCGGTCCTGCCCACTTATTGGTAACTGGGTGTTCGGCGACAGACATCCGGATTATTTCACTTATTGCACATGCATTGAAAAACCGCGAGCAGACGCAGATATTCTGGATATGCCACTCGGAAGATGGAAAAAACCGAATAGGCCGCTTATTTCGTGATGCGGGAGTGAACGAGGATAAAATCATATTCACTGTGGCCAGTGCGGAAATGCTGCTGCTAAACCTCTATCAGGAACTGACTCACTCTCTGCCTCCTGGGGGCACTGATCTGATTCCCAATGGGCAGATTGCCCCCAATCCCTATAATCTTTCAAAACCTGGAATGGCGCTGAAAGACCGGCTAATGAACGCGTTTCCCTCGGATCCGGATATTTCCCCTCCGTTTGTCTCCGACGAAGCGGCCTGGGAAGCGGATTTTTCATCCTCTTTATCAAAATACCATAAATATATGCCCGAACTGACTGGCAAAGATTCCCATCCTGGGAAAGTATATGTTATACAGGCGGCATCCGGGGCTTCTTCTGCTTTGGCCAGTTTGTTCAATAGCAAAAACCGGGAAAGATACTGTGTATGGCTGGAATTGGATGATTTTTTCAGCGTAAAGGACCTTGTGGAGTCACTTGCCAAGTGCATGGGCAAATGCTGGGGTCTCAACGACTCGGAAGTTATTTCTTTGCCTCTTAGTTCGGAAATGAAGGTGAGTGAACTAAAAGACTATCTCGAGCCGGTTGCCCGATCGCCATTCGACCGCAAATGGTTGGTGGCCTTCTACAGCAGAGGAGGCGCTGGAAATGACGCCAAGTGGAAAAGCGAATCATGGGAGCAAAAGGAATACGGGGAATTCTGGCGGCTTCTGGAGGCCTTATCTTTCCTTGGGGTGGATGTCGTTTACTTGCCCTTTGACGAGGCGCATGAGAAGAGTTTCAAGAAAAAACTAGCTGGCCGTTCAGGCAACGGGGTGCCTATTCCAGAAGTTGACCCTTACATCAAGGATAACGGGCAATATATTTCTGGCAGACGCTTAATAAATGCTTCCTATGACGATATGCTTAATAAGGTGAAAGCGTGGATTAATTCCAAGAAGGGTGCTGAGCGAGAAAAACGCCTGCGTTTTCTATATGTCATGTCTTTGTTCAGGCAATCCCGCCATCCGTCCGCGCTATGCTCTTGGGCTGCCCAAAAACCTCCTTTCCCCTTTGGAGAAAAGGACAATGACGACTCGCGAGCGGAGACTCGTGATGCTTGGCTTCGCGATCTGGAAAACATGAATCTAATACGAATAAAACCAGACGGCTATGCCTGGATGCACTGGGATGTTCGAGAAGGATTGAAAAAGTATCTGCTAAAAAAGCATGGGACGGTGCTTACACCCCTTCGGGCCGAATGCCATCAGGGCATAGCCGATTGGTATTTGAAGGCATTTCGCGCTACCAATGATTTAAACGCGTTTTACGAATCGCTATATCATAGGTGGCAGTGCATTCAAGCAGCAGGCGAGGCAGGTTTTCCAAGCAGGGCTTCTATAAAGGGAAATAAAGGTAAAACAAAGTGGCAGACGCATCTCGTGCGTGGGGCGCTTTTGGAGATGATTACGTCTATCGAGCGGATTAAGCCCATTCTTATAGAAAAGGCCGGGCGTGATCTCGCTGAATCCATCCTGCAAAACATTCCTGAAATACAGACCCCAAATACGACAGGGGATAGTTCGGAGTTGCGCGTGTTGGAAAATCATTTTCGTGAACTCTGCGGCGATGTATTATCGCGCATCCGCCTGCAAAGCGGCTCTCTTCAATCCCCAGCAGAATCGAAGAATTCCAAGGAGGCTGAAAGTAACAACTCGAAAAATCAGACTAAAGGGAAAAAAGACTTCGATAAAAGCAGGCTGGAAATCGTTGAACGTCATTTTACGCTATCTGAATTGAATGCGGATTGGCAAAAAGCCTATTCCAAACTGGTCGAATGCTCAGTTCGCCGCCAATTCATTGAAGCGGACCAAATCGCCAAAGAATTGCTTGTGGATCACCTTCGATTCAATCTGGCGGCAGGGGATGAACCCCAAAAACTTCGCTCGATTGCGGCAACATGGCTATGCGAAAAGAAAAACGCCTCCACCATTCGTTTCGCGGTCAAAGTGCTGCGCCGTTTTATGTATGCGCAGGTGCTGGGCGCTGTGTTTGACAATCTGGACAACGAATTTCCAAGCAAACAGGTTGTGTCCAAATGGAAAATGGCAGAAGGCGTCTATACGATGGTAACGGAATTGCTGCGTTACGCCCGGGAAGAGCCGGGTATGTTTGGCTGCATAGAAAATGTTCGAATCCGTTCGGAATATGCGCTGGTATTAGCTCATCTGAAACGCTTCTCCGAGGCGCACAGGCGGCTGGATGAAGCAATGGGTTATCTTGCCATTATTCCAGGCGGACTAGATTCTGCCCGGCTGGCCGAAGTGGCGGTTCGGAGAGCAGAAGTGAATCTGCTTCTCGCTCAGTCTGAGAAAGGCTCCAATCGGTTCTGCGCTCTGGTTCGAGACTGTTTTGACAGCATAGAACGCGCAGAGCGTGTGCTTTATGAGCACAGTGAGGCCATCTGGTGGCGTTCAAAACTATGCATCATTCAATTGGAAGCCTGCCTGTGTGCGCAAAAATTGCCCCCCGAGGCTAAATCGAAAATACTCCCCTATTTCAGGGAAAAAATCAACAGATATCCTGAAATTCTACGGCTTGGAATGCAACTTGCCAAGGGGGATCCGCTACGCACCCTGTGGCTAAGTCAGTTGGGCTTGTCTCTGTATGAGCATGGGAAAGATAGGGGCATGTTATCTCCCACTTCTCTGGAAAACGATCTTAAGAAATTAGTGAAGGACCCAGATGTTCCTGAGCCGATAAAGGCCAAAGCGACGAAGATTTTAACCGCCATCCGCTAGGCATTCCCCGGCGTGAAATAGGGCAAAGCCGTGAAGACGCCCGGAGACAGCCTGTTCTTGCGTGTTTGGGCCAGAATCGCCAGTGAGCATAGCGCAATACGCATCATTCTGCGGCGCGACTTGGTGAATTTACAGCTTTCTATTGGCTTAATAGATCAGGACAATTCCGTAAATGCTTCTCACGGGTTTTTAAGGGGATGCATAGGGCTTTGCAGTTCAGCAACTCGTGAGCCTGTGCACAAGGC
>CAYUNT010000041.1:0-13978 GCA_964446285.1 uncultured Candidatus Sumerlaeota bacterium
TGCAACACAACCCCCGCAAAACACACCACGCCAGGGGGGTGACGGATTAGGGCTGATCTAAGCAAGCGCTTTCTATTCGCTTGACCTTTCGGCTCTTTCAGTTTTTTCTTATATCGGCGGACGGAAAGTAGAAGGCGATTTGTCGGATCATTTGGGGATTGCTGCGAAAAGAGATTTGCGGTGTTGCATGTCTCTGAGTGAGAAATGGCCGATTGCCGGGGTGGAGGAAAGCGAACAATCCACCTCTCTTATGGAAGCCATCTTTCAATCCATGAAGGATGGTGTGGTTGTATTTAATCAGACCCATCGAATTATCCTGGCCAATCCGGCCATGGGATTGCTTGCCGGGCGTCCCATAGAGCACATTGTGGGCAAAACCGCCCGCGAAATCTGGGGAAATGACAGCATTTGGGATTCGCATGGGAATGAGCAGACTTTCTGGCAGGAATCCATCACCCGCCCTGACGGCACGATTCGCCATGTTCTCGGAAGGTCCTTCGAGTTGCCCGGGCATCCGAACCTGCGCGTGGCCATGTATCGCGATACGACGCGCCTGCGCGAGGCCGAGGAACAACTGCGAAATACGCGCGACATCCACCGTGTTCTTGTGGAAAACGTCAACGATGGCATCGTGCTTTGCCGCAGCGATTTGATTGCCTTTGTCAACCAGCGCATGGCGGACATGATTGGATATACGCAGCCGGAGGTTGTGGGACGCTCCATGGCTTTTCTTCTGACGGAAAGCGCACGCCAACAATTCGATGAGCACCGACGAAAATATCAGAACCTCGAACCTGTTCCTTCCCATTTGGAAACAACCCTGCTTCATAGGGACGGGCGGGCGATCCCCGTCGAAATTAACATTGCTCTGCTTAATCTCCAGGGCGTGGAAAATGTTTTGGGAGTGGTTCGCGAAATCTCAGCCCGGAAGCAGGCGGAGAAGCGGCAGGATGCGCTGGCCAGCATGTCACGCCGTATCGGAGTCGCCTCTGATCCCCGCCAGATTGCCGAGATTGTGCTCGAAACCGCCGACAAACTCATCGGCTGGGACGCAGCCTTTGTGGACATCTTTTGCCCGCACGCCAAGTTCCGCCTGATTCCCGGAAAAGTCCTGATTCCTCTGATTTATTATGACGAGGTGGATGGAAAACGCACCGAGGTGAATCCTCCCGCGTCCATACAGGGCCGGGATACGTTGACCAGCAAGGTTATTGAACAGGGCGCGCAAATTCTTTTGCGAACCCCCGAGGACATTCTGCCGGAAGGCGCCATGGTTTTTGGCGATACAAACCGCCCATCCGCGTCGCTTCTTTTTGTTCCCATCTCGGGCACATGCGGTGTGGCTGGCGTTCTTTCCATTCAGTCCTACCGGCTCAACGCCTACACGCCCGAGCACATGGTGCTGCTCAAGCAGTTGGGCGATTTATGCGGCGGAGCGCTTGAGCGGGCCTTTGCCGAGCAACAGGCGCGCCTCTTCGAACTGGCGGTCCGCCATGCCGGGGATATGGTCATTATCACGGCAGTGGATCCAACGAGCGAAACGGGAACCAGCATCGTTTTCGTCAACGAGGCGTTCGAGCGGTTCACCGGCTGGAACCGCGAGGAAATTTTAGGAAAATCGGTAAAGATTCTCCAAGGCCCCGACACCAATCTCGATGAATACTGCCGGCTTGCCGAATCTTTGCGCCAAGGCCAGCCCATCACGATGGAACTGACCAATTACCGCAAGGATGGCAGCCCGTATGAAGCGGAAATCTCCACCTTTCCCATCGGGGGCGATAAGGGGAGTTTCCGATATTATGTGTCGATTCAGCGGGATGTAACGGCGCGCAAACGCGCCCACGAGACGCTTCGCCACCAGGCGCTCCATGATCCTTTGACCAATCTCGCCAATCGCGCCCTGCTCACGGAACGCCTGCGCCTGGCCTTGGCGCGCTCGGCCACCACGCGCGAACTTGTTGCCCTGCTCTTGATTGACCTGGATGATTTCAAAGGCATCAACGACACGCTGGGGCATGTGGCTGGCGATGAGATGCTCGTGGCTCTCGCGCGCCGGCTCGAAGGATGCGTCCGCCCAAGCGATGTGGTGGCGCGCTACGGCGGCGACGAGTTCATCATCCTGCTCGATGGGCTTTCGCAAGCGCAGGAGGCGGAAATCATTGCGCAGCGCGTTCTGGCCCGGACGGGTGAGTCCTACCAGATTTGCGGACAGCGCGTTACGTGCACAGTGAGTGTCGGCGTGGCTTTGCCGCGGCTGGATCCTCCCGAGACGGATGAATCCCTCCTCGCCCGCGCAGACACCGCGTTGTATCAGGCAAAGGCGAGCGGAAAGGCCTGCCGGGTTACGCTGATCCCCTGACGCAATTCTTTGATCTTTCACGTATTTCGCGGTTGGAAATGCTTTTTCTAGGCTTCTTCCTCTTGGGCGCTGGCGCGGCGAGCGGGTTGAGGACGCAAAATCGCCCGCGCCGCCGGGGAATCCTTCATGGGCAGGCGTGTGCGCTGGATGCCGTCGAACGCTTCCAAGGCGCCAGCCACCGCGGGCGCTGTCGGAACCAGTCCGATCTCGCCAATGCCGCGCGCGCCGTAGGGGGCGTCCGGGTCCGGCTCCTCGATGAAAATCGTCTCCACTTCTGGCATTTGGTGCGCGCGCAACACGCCAAGGTCCTTCACCTTCGACGTGACCAAATAGCCGCCTTCTGTCACGAACTCTTCCGTTAGCGCATAGCCCAATCCCATGTGGACCGATCCCTGAATCTGCCCCTCGATCATCGTGGGATTGATGACGCGGCCGGCGTCGTGCGCGGCGATGATCTTGCTCACGCGGCCTTCATCATCGAGGATGGCCACCTGCGTCGCGAATCCATAAGTAATGTGCGTCACCGGGTCCTCGACGCTCGTGTTTTCGAGCGCCGTGGTCCAGTCGCAAACAAAATCGCCGCGATATTTCCGCCCGATCAACTGCGCGGGCGTCAGGCCCTTGTCGAGGTCCGCGCGCAGTTTTTTCGCCGCGTCAATTACTGCATTGCCCGCCAGCACCGTGCCGCGGCTCGCCGTCGTTTGGCCGCAATTGAGGTCAGCCGTCGTGTCCGTCGCAGCCTGGAAAATCCAAGGCGGCAGGCCGGTTTCCTCGCACGCCGCCTGGATGCACACCGTGAACAGGCCCTGGCCCATCTCCGTGAATCCCGTGCGGATCACGATGCGGTCCGCGGCCTCGACGGTGATGAGCGCCTTGCCGAGATCGGGCATTCCGTTGCCGATGCCGACGTTTTTGATGCCGCAGGCGATTCCGGCGTATCGCGCTCCGCGGAACGCATCGCGAACGGCCAGCAACGTTTTCTCCAGGCCAAACGGCTTGGTCATTCGCTGGCCAGTGCAGAACCGGTCTCCGAGGCGCAGAATGTTGCGCCAGCGGATTTCCCAGGCGTCGATGCCTACCATGCGCGCCAGCCGGTTGAGGAGGTTTTCGACGGCGAAAGCGGCCTGATTGACGCCGAATCCGCGCATCGCCCCGCATGGCGGATTGTTCGTGTAGGCGGCGCGCGCCTCGATGTCCACATTAGGAATCACATACGGCCCGGCCGAATGCCCGGCGGCGCGTTCGAGCACTTTCGCGCCGACGGAAGCATACGCACCTGTGTCGCCGAGGATGCGCGCCCGCACGGCTGTCAAGTGCCCGTCGGCGTCGCACGCAAGGCGGAAATGCAGGCGCATCGGATGGCGTTTCGGGTGAACGCGCATGCTTTCCTCGCGCGTGAGCGTGCATTTCACCGGGCATCCGCAAAGCACAGCCGCCAGCGCCGTCTGAGCCTGAACGGTCATGTCTTCCTTGCCGCCGAATCCGCCGCCGTTTGAGACCAGATGCACTTCGACGCGTTCGATGGGCCAGGCGAGCATCGCGGCGATCTGGCGGCGGTCGTCGAAAACTCCTTGTCCCTGACTGTAAATCCGAAGCGCCACCTGGCTTCCAGGGGACTCGGCCACCGGTTCCGCCATGCACGATTCGGGTTCGAGGAACATGTGCTCGATCGACTGCGTGTGGAACACATCCTCGACAACGTGCGCCGCGGTCGCGAACGCGGCGTCCACATCGCCGCGCTTGATTTTCGAGGTGGAAAGCAGGTTTCCGTTCGGATGAACGCGCGGTGCATCGGGCAAAAGCGCGTCTTCCGGCGTCGCGACAGGCGTGCGCGGCTCGTAATCCACGGCGATGGCAGCGGCGGCGCGGCGCGCGGCGCGCGGCGAATCGGCTACGGCCAGGGCCACCACGTCGCCCACGCAGCGCGTCTCTTCGCCGATCGCGACAAACACCGGCCAGTCGCGTTTGATAAGGCCCACATAACGTTCGCCCGGAACGTCGGCGGCGGTGATTACGCGCCGCACTCCAGGCAGCGCCAGCGCGGGCGCAGGGTCGATGCCGCGCAAGAGCGCCCTCGGATAATCGCTCAATCGCGGCGCCGCATAAAGCATCCCCGGACGCGACAAGTCATCGACATAGCGCCATTCGCCCAGCGCGAATTCCCTGGAATGATAACGGTTCAGGCGCGTTCCAATGCGCCCGCTGGCGGACTCGGATTCAGAATCCGAAGCGGACGCGGAATTACCGGTGGCTTGGGCATCTTGCCCAGGTTCTCCGGTGGCTTGGACGTCTCGTCCAAGATTCTCCCCTCTTTTGCCCCGCGCCATCATCTCGATCGCGTCGATGATTTTCACGTATCCCGTGCAGCGGCACAAATGCTGGCGCAATCCGAGGGCGATTTCCTCGCGCGTGGGGCGCGGATTTTTCTCGATTAAATCCAGCGCGCGCACGGCAATTCCCGGGATGCAAAATCCGCACTGCAAACCGCCCGCGCGTGTGAAGCAATCGGCCACTAGAGCGCGATCCGCTTCTGGGACACCCTCAAGCGTCACGACGCGGCGTCCGGCCACCTTGTCGATGCGCAGCGCACACGAAAGACGCGCCTGGCCGTCGATCAGCACGGTGCAGCAGCCGCATTGCCCCTGGGGGGCGCAGCCGTTTTTCGGCGATGTGATGCCGAATTCCTCGCGCAGGACTTCAAGAAGCGTGCGTTCGGAGTCTCCCTCCTGCACTGTGACTTCGCGGCCGTTAAGAGTGAACTGGATCATGCGCATCACCAAGCAATAAGGGCATTAGTCAAAGGACGAAAGGGACCAAGTTGTGAGTTGTGGGTTGTGAGTTGTGAGCCAAGAGATGGAAAGCGGAAGGGTTGAAAGGATTAATAAGAAACCTGCCACGAAAACCCAAAGCGCTGACCACGGATCGGTGTCCTCTTCTTCTCTCTTCATTCCCAACTCACAACCCACAACTTCTTCCCAACTCCCAACCCACAACTCACAACTCTTCCAAATACTTCTCAATCGCCCTTGCGGCGGAGCGTCCGCTGCGGATGGCGGTGACGATGAGGTCCGCGCCATTGATCACATCGCCCGCGGCAAAGACGCCCTTGCGCGAGGTTTCGTGCGCCTCGCCCACTTCCACGGCGCCGCGTTTCATCCGCAATCCGGCGGCGGATGCCAGCGCGTCATCCACTTCATATCCGAGCGCGAGCACGGCGGCATCCGCGTCGATTGTGAATTCTGAACCCGGAATCGCGACCGGGCGGCGGCGTCCGGAGGCGTCTGGCTCGCCGAGTTGCATCCGCAGGCATTCGACTTGCGCAAGACGCCCCTCGCGCCCCAAAAACCTCGCTGGCGCCTCAAGAAAACGAAACTCGACGCCTTCTTCGCGGGCGCGTTCGCGGTCTTCGATGCGCCCCGGCATTTCAGATTCCGTGCGGCGGTAAATGCAAAGAACCTTATGGAATCCCATCCGGACGGCGGTGCGCACGCAATCCATCGCCGTGTCGCCTCCGCCAAAGACGGCGCACACACGATGGAGGCCCTCGTTTCTTTTCTTTGTGAGGAATTCGCTGGCCTGAACTATGTTTTTCAGGTCTTCGCCGGGCAGTTTCGCCGCGCGGCCCGATTCGGCGCCAATGGCCAGAAGCACAGCATCGAATCCGCCCGCCGGGTTTGCGTGATCGAGGAGTGCGTCGAGCGTCATCGCGCCGCGCCCCACCTCGATCCCGCCGCGAAATTCGATTCCCTTTTCCGCCAGCCGCCGCGCCAGGTTCTCAATGCGCTCTTTTGCAAACTTGAAATTTGGAATGCCATAGGCGAGCAATCCGCCCGGGCGGTCGCGGCGGTCGAGAACAACGACTTCTCGTCCCCGCAGGCGGAGTTCTTCGGCGGCGGCCAGCCCCGCGGGGCCGCTTCCCACAATGGCCACGCGCCTTCGCGGCCGCGCGGAAGCGCCAGAGGACGAGGCCGCTTTTGGCGCTGCTGCTGCCTGCGCCTCTTCCGGCGCCGTGGGCCAGCCGAGCCGCCGCGCCGTCCGCGAAACAAATTCCTCGAGCTTCCCGATGGCCACGGGCTGGCTCACGCGCCCGACCACGCAGCGCGATTCGCACAAAGTTTCCTGCGGGCAGAGTTTTCCGCACGTTTCGCTCAGCGAGTTTCGCAGGCTGATGATGCGCCATGCCTCGCGCAGCCGCCCCTCGGCAATGTGGCGGATCCATTCGGGAATCCGCTGTGAAAGCGGGCACCCGAGCAAGGCGCATGGCGGATGCGCGCATTGGACGCATCGGCGCGCCTCGGTCATCGCCTGCGCCAGCGTGAATCCGCCGTCGATTTCGTCCCAATCGCGGCGGCGTTCGCCGGCGGGCCGCTTGGCGGGCGATTGCCGGGGAATTTGCAAATCAAGAGAACGCATCATGCCATAAGGCTCCAGAGCAGGCTGGCTCGCTTTTCCTCCGCTCCCAAACTGCCTTCTGATTTAATGCATAAACACATCCCGCCTCTCATGGCGAGACCAAAACAAAAACACCGGAGCAGCGAATCAGGCCAAGCAAATTCCACGGCTTTGCGCAATTATTTGGCAATTTCGTCATTCATCCCAGAGGTCCCGTGCGTCCCATTTGTCTCATAGGTCCCATGCATTGGGTCCCATGCTGTGTAGTGGAGATGGGACCTATGGGACGAATAGGACCTATGAGACACATGCCAGTAAAGAGACAGATGGTTAAATAACCGATTGGGCACAAATAAAAAACACCAGGGCGGGAAGCTACAAAGGAAACGTTCTGCGGAACAGAACAACGAAATCCTTTTGCGCCTTCACGCCCTGGTGGCGAAGCAAACTCCCTCCCCCCGGGGAGTTTATTATTTCTTGTCGTCCTTCACTTCGTATTCGGCGTCCACGACGTCGTCGCCGCCCGGTCCTGCCGCGGATTTTCCGCCGCCGGCCTCGGATGCGCCGCCTCCCATGCCTGCGCCCATGCCTGCGGATTCAGCGCCCGGACCCGCTCCGGCTGCGCCAGCGTCTTTCCCGGCGCGCCGATACAGGTCCTCGCTGAACTTGTGGAACGCCTGGTTCACGCGGTCCATCGCCTCTTTGATCTCCTGAGTCGAGCCGCTCTTGAGTTTGTTTTTCAGGTCCTCGATGGTTTCCTCGATGCGCTTGCGCTCGTCGGCGGAAATTTTCTCGCCATATTCTTTCATGGACTTTTCGAGCGTATAGACCAGCGTTTCCGCCTGGTTGCGAGTCGAGGTTTCCTCGCGTTTCTGGCGGTCTTCCTCGGCGTGATCCTCGGCCTCGCGGCGCATTTTTTCGATGTCCTCTTTCGTGAGTCCGGAGGCGGCCTCGATGCGCACCTTTTGTTCCTTGTTCGTGCCGAGGTCCTTCGCCGTCACGTTGAGGATGCCATTGGCGTCGATGTCGAACGTGACTTCCACCTGCGGAACGCCGCGCGGGGCGGGCGGAATCCCTTCGAGGTTGAAGATGCCCAGCGAGCGGTTGTAGGCGGCGATTTCGCGTTCGCCCTGATAGACCTTCACCGTCACGGCTGTCTGGTTGTCCGAGGCCGTCGAGAAAATCTCGCTCTTTCGTGTCGGGATCGTCGTGTTGCGTTCGATCAGGCGCGTGAACACGCCGCCAAGCGTCTCGATGCCGAGCGAAAGCGGCGTCACGTCAAGCAGCAGCACATCGCGCACTTCACCCGCCAGCACCGCTCCCTGGATTGCCGCGCCGATTGCCACGGCCTCATCCGGGTTGACGCCTTTATTCGGCTCGCGCCCGAAGATGCGGCGCACGAGGTTCTGAATGGCCGGCATGCGGGTGGCGCCGCCGACCAGAATTACTTCGTTGATGTCCGAGGCGCGCAGTTTGGCGTCTTCCAGCGCCTGCTTGCACGGAGCAACCGCCCGTTCGATCAGCGGTTCGGCCAGGCGCTCGAGTTGCGACCGCGTCAACTCGATGTTCATGTGTTTCGGACCCGACGCGTCCGCCGTGATGAACGGCAGATTGATATTGCTGCTCATCGAACTCGACAGCTCGCACTTGGCGCGTTCGGCGGCTTCCTTTAGCCGCTGCAGCGCCATGCGGTCTTTCGAGAGGTCGATGCCCTGTTCCTTGCGGAACGTCTCGATCAGCCAGTCGATAATCACCTGGTCGATGTCGTCGCCGCCCAGGTGCGTGTCGCCGTTGGTCGATTTGACCTCGAACACGCCCTCGCCGAGTTCGAGGATCGAGATGTCGAACGTTCCACCGCCGAAGTCGAAGACGGCAATTTTCTGGTCGTGCTTTTTGTCCATGCCGTAAGCGAGCGACGAAGCCGTCGGCTCGTTGATGATTCGCAGCACTTCGAGGCCGGCGATACGCCCGGCGTCCTTCGTGGCATTGCGTTGCGAATCGTTGAAATACGCCGGCACGGTCACGACGGCTTTTGTGACCTTTTCTCCAAGATAATCCTCGGCGGTCTGCTTCATTTTCTGCAAGATGAGGGCCGAGATTTCCGGAGGCGAGTAAAGTTTGCCGCGAATGTCCACATGGGCGTCGCCATTGGCAGCCTCAACAACCTTGAAAGGAATGCGTTTGCGTTCCTCGGCGGTTTCAGCGAACCGGCGGCCCATCAGGCGCTTGATTGAGTAAATCGTGTTCTCGGGGTTTGTGACGGCCTGGCGCTTGGCCACGAGGCCGACCAAGCGTTCGCCATTGGGGGTGAATCCAACGACGGACGGAGTAGTGCGCTGGCCCTCGCTGTTGGGGATGACGACAGGGTTGCCGCCTTCCATAACGGCCACGCATGAGTTGGTGGTTCCGAGGTCGATTCCTATTACTTTGGACATAGTTATGGTCAACTCCTTCCCGAAGGAAGTTCAAATCGTTCCTGCCAGGACCATTAGAACGCAATGAACGTTCCACGCGGGTTGGGATGGGATAATTCGGCGTGAATTGTTGATAATAAAGCGATTGTGCCTTGAGGTGCCTTTCGGGAATCCGCAGGGATCTCGCGCGAGCGTGTCAAAATACCCCACCGCGCGCGCCTCAAATGCAAAGATGTTTCCCCTCGCAACCTTTCTTTTGGCAGCATCCTTAGAGACTGGTTGCGCCCCCAAGATCAGCGCTCGTCGAAACGGATGGCATACCAGAGCGAGGCGGATTCGCGCCCCACATGGAAGGTGGCGGTAGTCCCTTCGATCCACAGAGGCATTTGCGTGCCCGGCGCGCCGTCGCCGTCCAGGGCGAACACACGCGCCACCCGGCCGGGCGGAATGGGGACTGTCACAAAGGCTTCGAGCGGGCGCGGAGAGGAGGACGAGCGAGGCTTGCCCGCCCCGTCTCCCGGTGGCGGAGCGATGGCCCGGCTGTCCTCGCCTGCGGTGCTGTCTTCTGAAAGGCTCCCGTTTTCTTGCGCGCCGCTCCTGGAAGATTGCGGCATGGCACCGGCATCTTCCTCGGAGGCACAGGCCACAAAGAGAACGGTGCGGGCGGTTCGCAGGTCCGCGGCGGCTGCCAGCGGCGCTGCCGGACTGCCTGGCGGCAACGGCGGCGACGTTTTGCCCGCTGTATCTGTTCTGGAATCCATTGCCGTGAAGGCTGCCACTCCCGCCCCGCGCCAAGTGGAGTCCACTTCCACCCGGAATCCGTCCAGATCGATGCGCAGGCCACCCAGTTTTCCGGCGGCAAAGCGGCTGGCGGACGTCAGCAGGGTCGTGACGCCTGGCGGCGCTCCGTCTTGTCCGGGAGAATCGGACAGAATGCCGTTGATGGAAACAGGAAGCGATTTGCCGGGATCGGAAGTGGAAGCGGAAGCAGAGGCCGTTGCATCCGAAGGGGCGGCGGCGCCGGGTCTGTTTGCGGCGAGGGTCTCGAAATCGCGCCAGGATGCTTGGATGGCGCGGTCCTGGGGATCGAACTCGACCGTCCATCGAAGATCGGGCGAGGGAGCGGCGGCGAATCCGAGTTCTGTGAGGGCCAAGCTCGTTTGCGACGGAAGAAATTCAAGCAGCGTGGAGATGGCGGCGCCCCCCGAAAGGCGGGCAAGGCGCTTGCGTGCGGCGGGCGGGCAATCCCCGCGCCCGAAAATGGCCGCAGACGCTGGAAGCAGCGCGAGGCGGTCCGCGGCGCCTGGGCCTGCGATGTCCGCACGACCTGCCATGTCCAATCCTGACGTGACCGTTCCCCACGCATAGACCATGTCCCAATCCTGGCGTCCTGCCCAGGCGGCCGCCACTGGCAGGATTTCCGCCCCGGCCTTTTCCCAGGCGGCCGCGCCCGAAAACGACACTCCAAATGCGCGCGGCTCGGAATTGAACGCCGCCGCCGCAAGCGGAAGCGAGAGGGCATCCGCCGGGGGAGCGGCGAATAACTCGCCTGAGAATGAGGATTTGGGTCCGGCCCCCTGCCCGGCGGATAGAAGCGGGGTATCTGATCCGGGTTCCACGAGGATCACATCCATTTCGCTCGAATGAGCCATCACTCCGGCGAATCCGGGCGAGGCTGTCGCCGCCAGGGGCGATTCGATCCCCGGCGAGGCGGCCAGCATCCGGCGGATTTGATTTAGCGATTCCGTCTCGATGGAAAGAAGGAATTCCGCCGCGTCGCGCTCGGCCGCCAGGGTGCGCCCGCGATGATGGGCGGGCAGGCGAACCAAGCCTTGTTCAAATCCCTCGTCTTCGGGAAGTCCGCCAAGGGCGCAGCGGTTCAGGCTAACATGGCGCAAGTCCAGCCATTGCGGCGCGTTTGGGGCGCCCGAATTCGCGTCCGCCGGCTCCAGGATAAATGCCAAGCGACCGCTATCCGCGCCCGGGGGCGTTTGGATCCAGATTTCTTGCGGGGACCATTGCGTTCCAACGGCGCGGCTTGCCTTAAAAATGGCGGGAGACCCTGAGGCTTTTCTCAAACCAAAGGAGCTCGATGGCTGAGTGGCCAAGCGCGCCACTACGCTGACGGGCATCTGGGCGCGTGCCTCATATTGAAGGAGATAGGTCGATTCCGGTTCGAGCGCCAAGCCGCCCTGCTCTAAAACCACGCGAACCGGCGCGATCCGGGCGGGGCCGGGCGGCGGTGGCGCGGACGCAGGCGGAGTGAGTGCTATCCGCACGCCCGTTGCGGGATTGGATTCCGCCCTCGGGGCCAGCGGCGTGGGCGAAGGCGAGGACGAGGGGGAAGAGGTTGAAGGCGAAGAAGGTTGGGCGATGTTTGCCGCCGCGATGGCCCCGCTGGTAAAAGGAACGCCGGAAGCGGCATCGGCAGGAATGGGAATGAGGCGGACGGCGGCGGTGGCGCCGGGAGTGGCGGTGGCGTCGGGAGTGGCGGTTGCATCGGAGGAGGCGGCGGAGGAAGCGCGCAACGACCACAACCGCGCCAAACCCTGCTCGCGGAAATCGCCATCGACGATTACGTTGCGCCCTGCTTTGCGTTCTCCCTGGCCCCATGAGCGGCGCAGAGCCGCCGTGGAATCGTAACGGCGTGAAAGGAATTCGAGAAATTTCCTGTCAAGTTCGCGGGCGTGGAAAGGGTCAAGGGCGTCAAGGTCCCCAGCCAGCCAGCCCGCCGCCAGCGATTGACGATGCGCGAGTTCCACGCACACCAATGCTGGATCGCGATGCAGGCGCTGGCCGGAATAGGGATTTTTGCGATCCATCAACCGCGCTGTCCAATCGGCGTCAATCCACGCAGCGCGAGGGTCGATCCATGCAAGATAGGCTCCAGGAATGGAGCCGTCTTTGGAACCGCTGGAGCGCAGGATTTTATCGCCAGTGCGATAGGCCCGTTTGTCATGCAGCACGAGGTGAATGAACAGTCCGTTTTTTCGCAGCGCCGAGATCAGATAGTCAAAACGATCCAATCCCTCCGGATTGAATTGGCGCGTGGCGTCGGCGGCGGGATCGGCCAGTCCGGGGCGGGCGCTGGGAGAATCCAGCCCCAGAAGGCGGGCTGAATTGAATCCCAAGCGCGCCAGGCGGCTGGCCAGAAGGTCCGACTCCTCGTGCGACGGCAGTCCGGCGCTCAGATCGACATTGGCTCCCCAAAGGCGCAGGGGTTTGTCATCCAGGAACAAATGGCCTTCTCGAATCCGCGCGAATTTCGATGCGCTGGCGGGCGAGGAAGAGCGCCAGCCTGCGAGGTTAACAAAGGCATCGTCGCGCGGACGCAACGTGATGGCGAAATCCGCGGATTCTTCGGCGCCCGCCTTGCGTCCCGTGGCGGAAGCGGATGCGGGCGGGACGGACTTCGCGGGTGCGGAAGGAGAGGGTGCGGCGCGCGAGGTGGTTGCGGAACGCAGGGGAGCTAGAATTGCTCTTTTGAGGGAGGAGGTTGTGGGCGAAGCGGATGCGGGTCGCGAACCGGAAATGGAGGAAACAGAGGGAGTGGGGGTGGGCGATGAGGCCGCCTGATCCAGGGATGAAGAGACTTGTTTGCCGCCGGATTGGGCTTGGGCCGCCGCAAGACAAAACAGTCCAGCCCAAATCGCGGGAAGTCCGCGCTTCCATCCTGTCTGAACAGAGAATGGACGCGGGCCGGATGCTCCGATTGCGTTTTGCGGCGGGTCCGGCATGGTCCCAGGCTCCGAATTCAGGCCGGATCGTATGCAAGATATTTCCAGAGACCGCCCGGTGCGCAAAGAGCGCCTGCGGCGTTTTTGTGCTTGGGCGTTTGTGACTTGCGGTTCCGGGATGCCCCCAAAGGAAAATCCACCGGCCTCTTCCAGGCTTTTTGGACCCCTTGGCGCAAGAATGTCAACCTCCGAAAATCGGCCTTGCGCCTATGCAAATCACAAATAATGGCGCGCCGCCTTCGCGCTTTTGCCTCAAGAGGCGAGTGCGGAGCCTCGCGATCCCAGGGACGTTCCTTTTGCGCGCCGCCTTCGCGCTTTTGCCTCAAGAGGCGAGTGCGGAGCCTCGCGATCCCAGGGACATTTCTTTTGCACGCTGCCCACGCGCCTTTGCTTGGGACAACGCTCTGCCGGGCGCGCTATTTGGCCTGGAAAATGTGCTCGTTATAGAGGCGCGCGAGGAGTTCGCATCCGGCCTTGCTGAGATGCACGCTGTCCGCAGCGTATTCCTTTTTCAGGACGCCGTTTTCATCAAGGAACTCATTGTAAATGTCGAGCCAGTGCGCACCGTAGAGTTTGGCGGCCTTCGCGGCGTTGGCGTCGAAATCGCGGATCGCCGGGTTTTTTTCCGCAAACTGCTCGCGTGCGGGCAGCACAGACACGCACCACAACTCGGTGTTGGGAAGATCGTGGCGCAGTTTCCAGACCAGATAGTCGTATTGGAGCAACTTGACGTCGAAGGGCGTCCCGGCGCTGTAGGCCACGTCGTTGAATCCGATCATGAGGATGATGCGGCGGGGCGAGAGATTATAGACGGTCGATTCGAGGCGGTTGAGAACTCCCGTATGGCGCACACCGCCCATCGAGTCGCCGCCGATGCCTCGATTGACCACGCGCTCATTTGGGAAATACTGCTCGACGGCAAATCGTTCGGTCAGCGAATCGCCAAGAAACACAGTTGCGTTCTGGAGCGAGGCGAGGTCCTGCGCGGCGAATTTCTCCATGCGCTTTCTCGCATAATCGGCCAAAGGCTCTTTGCCGGGGGCGTCGGCGGGCATGGGGGTGAAATTGGCTGGAGG
>CAYUNT010000041.1:13988-26620 GCA_964446285.1 uncultured Candidatus Sumerlaeota bacterium
TATTCGAAGGCCGCGGTGGCCGGCAATGGCAGCGTCGGCGGTTTCGTCGGAGGCGTCTCGAAGGAGCTGGGGCGCGTGGATTGCTGTTTCGCCAAGGGCCGTGTCCCAGGGGGCAGATACGTCGGCGGGGTGGGGGGGGAATTGGGCGGGCGGGGGGGGCAGGGTGGCGGGCGCGGCGGCGGTGGCGGAAGCGGCGCATTCCGCGGAGGAGGTGGAGGAATTTCCGGGCATAAATGAACATCCTTGCAGGAGAAAATGGGCGGGGAGAAGGGCGAGGAATAGGAGAAGAACAGAGGCGCGTATTTTCACGGACATGAAAGGCTCCTTCGTGAGGCGATTATGAATTGAGCGCACACCCGCCCGCCGCGGCGTTCGCTCCACTGGCGAAAACCGCAGCGGGCGGCTGGTTTTATCGAACACCAGCTCAGGGCTGGTATTCAACCTCAAGCAACGGGCGGCAAGTGGTGGTGGCATGGCTGTCTGGGGCGAATGACGCGCGGCCGCGATACGGCGCGTTCCATAAATTCCGCACAGGCACCGGGAAATTGCCAAGTTCAGGATCGGCAGGCCGCGTGCCGCGCCTTCTGCTTTTTTCTCTTGCAAGCGCGATTCCAGCCTTTTTGCGAAAGGCAATTTAGAATTGCCCTTGCCGCGGGGGCGCGGGAAGAAAACCCGTGTGGAGCGTCGAAACCGGCCCGCGCTGAAAGCGGACGGGGGGCGCAAGCGGCAAGAGTGGAACAAATGAAAAGGTGAAAAATGCGGAATTTGCAGGATTGGAATTTGCCGGATAGATAGGAAGACGACTTTGGCGGGCAAAGTATTGGGCGAGCGTGGCGGCGGTTTTCCTGTTCTGGCGGGATTGGCCCTCTATGCCATCGTATGGGCCGCCTGCCTTGCGCCGTTTGCCATGCGCGGGGAAGTTCCCGGCCGCTGGGGAGATGACACAAATGCTCTTTTTGTCCCGTTTCGCGCTTATTTGATTCGGGCGATTCATGCTGGCGATTTTCCCGATCTGGCGGCCGGGGCGTTTTTCGGCCAGCCCATGATGGCTTTCGGCCAGCCGATGCTGCTCTATCCGACATGGCTGGCTGGGATCGTTGTCAATCCGCCGCCCGTCTGGTTTTTCCTTTTTGATTTGTGGATTCACGCGATTCTGGCGTCGCTCGGATGCGCGCTGTTTTTGCGGCGGCGCGGGGCGGGATTGGCGGGCGCGGCCGCGCTCGGGTGGGTGTATCCGAATACGACTGTCTTTTTGTTTCGCGCGACGGGACACTGGACCTTGCTGCATCAGGCGGCGCTTTTACCGTGGGTGCTTTTGTTTTGGGAAAGCCTGGATCGTGTCCGGTTGCGGCGGGAGGCCGAGCGCAAGACTGAAAACGGTTCTGAAAATCCGAAAGAAAACCTTGGACGAGACGTCCAAGCCACTGGAGGTTTTCAGCCAGGCCCTTGGCGTAAAATAGGCCGCGATTGGAGAGTGGCAGCGGCGCTTTCGGTCTGCGCGGCGTGGATGCTGATATGCCGCGCGCCGCACTGGCCGTATCTGCTCATTGTCGCGCTGTTGCCGGTGGAAATCTGGCGATGCTGGCGGCGGCGCAAGCACAGTTCGGTTTGGCGCCGCGTTCTGCTGCTGGCCGCCGCGGCCGCCGGGGCTGTCGTTCTGGCCGCGCCCGACGTGATTGCGCCCTTGCTCGCGTTGCGCGATTCCCTTCGTGCGGCGCTGGGCGGCGCAGGCGGTGCGGGGGGAGCAGGCGCGCCGGATGGCGCGAATCTCTCGGCGAATTGGCCGCTTTCGCCGGTCAATCTCATCGGATTGATTTCGCCGTATTTCTTTTTTGGCGCGTCGCCGGGCGATTTTTCAGGCAATTGGTGGGCGGGCGAATCGGCCGTGGCCTGCGGGCGTTTGGTGTGGATTCTTGCGTGCATGGGTGCGTTCGCGTTAGCGGTTTGGCGGCGCGAATACGGCGGGCGCGCCCTGCTCCCGATGGTCATGATCGCGGTGGGACTGGCCTTCGGCATGGGAGGCGAAATCCGCTGGCTCCACGCGATTTTGGGTCGGCTGCCGCTCTATGACGTGCTGCGTTCGTGGGGCCGCGCTTCGGTGTTTGTGGTGATGGGACTCATTGCGCTGGCGGCGCTGGGCGCCGAGGCAGCGGGGGGAGGGGGGAGAGGCGGAGGAGGAGGACGAGCGTATCGGGGCGGACGCGCCGTTGCCGCTGCGGGGGCGCTGGTGTGCCTGCTTGTGGCGGGCGTGCTGGCGTGGATGCGCTTTCAGATTGGCCAGGCGCTGGCGGATGAAAATGCAGGCGTTGGCGTGGGATTTCTTGCGTCGCTTGGCTGGCACACGCAACGTTTTGCGCGCGACCCGGGCGCTCTTGCGGCGGCGCTTGCGGCAATGCGTGGGCGGATCGCGGTTGATTTGGCGATGTATGGTTTTCTGGCGGCGCTGCTTGGGCTTTTGGCATTGGCGAAGGCTCCGCGATGGCGGCGCGCATGGATCGGCGCAATCCTGCTTGTGGCGGCTTGCGAATGCCTTGGATTTCAGCGTTTTGTTTGGTCCGCGCGGACGAAACTCCTCACGCCCGAGACAGTTCCCGCGCTGTCGCGAACGTTGAGCGATCTGCGCCGCGAATTCGCGCCTGAGCCAGTCAGCGTCGTATTTTCCGCCCCCGAACTTGCGAATTTCGGACTGCAAATGGAGGGCATTCGCGGACTCAGCGGCGCGGATTCCAATATGCGCGCCGATTACGGCCTCTGGCTCAATCGCGTTCAGGGTTTCGCGCCCGAAACAGAACAATTCACAACCCGGATCGAGGAATTTCCAGAGGAACTGCTGGACGTGACTGGCTTGCGCGCTGTGGTTGAGCGTATTCCCGATGTCCAACTAAAAAGCGCCGCGCCAGCGCGGCCTGCCTACCGCATTCTTGAAAATGCCAGCCGCCGCCCCTACGCGGAAGTATTGACTTTATCAAAGGAAAACAGGCCCGCTTCCTCATCCGCGGTGGCGATGCTTTCCTGGAAAGATGGCCGCGCCGAGTTGCGCGCCGCCGCCGCTGGTCCCGCCATGCTCCGAATCCGCGAATTCCCCGCCAAAGGCTGGCGTGTGCGCTTGGACGGCCGCGCGGTGTCCTGGCGCGACGAACGGCGCTCGATTGCCATTGACCTCCCCGCCGGCGAACACCGCATCTTGCTCGAATATATTGATCTTCCCGCCCGCGTCTGCGCGGCCGTCGCGCTTGCTGCCTGGATCGCGCTCGCCGACTTTGCGGTTTGCGCTCTTTATGTGAGAATCCGCGCCCGCCACAACGCCTTGCACTCCGATGCTGCAACGGCGAAACCACAGGCATGATCTAGCGAATGCCAAGTTCGGCCATCTTTTTCTCGATCTCCGCCTGGGGATAAAAGCCCGTGTGCCGGAAAACTTCCTTGCCGCTTTTGTCGAAGAATATCTGCACGGGAATGACCTGAATGCCATAGCGTTCCGCGAGAACAGGCTCATTGCGGACATTGACGAAAATCACGCCGGCGCGGCCCTCGTATTTCGTTCGCAGGGTGTCGAGGATTGGGGCCAGCATGTCGCAGGGTTTGCAGCCTTTCGCGCCGAAATCCACAAGCGCGGGCTGTCCGCTGGCGCGGGCCTTGTCCACAGGATTGTCGCGGGCCGCCTCCGCCTGGGCGCGTGTCCAGGCCGCCTGCACCGCGATAGGGATTCGCTTGCCGAGTGTGCGAATGTGTTCGTTGGCCACCTTTTGCTTTTTATCTTCGAGAACCATCGAGCGAAGTTGCTTCTTTGCATTCTCGAATGGAACGCCTCCGCACATTTCCTTGTTTTCTTTGTAAAAGGATTCGATTTCAGCGTCCGAGACTTCGACGCCAGAAAGCAGCGACTGGAAATACTTTTGCATCAATGCACTTTCGCCCCGCGCGGAGGCCAGAGCCGGGCTGGTGGCCGCATCGGACGCTGCCGCCTCGCGCAAAAGGAGCACGCGCGCGGCCATTTGCTCCAAAAGATAAAATGGAGATTTTTCCATTTGCGGTCGCATGGAATCGTCCGTTTTTTGAATTTCGGCCCGCAGGGTTTGGGAGGTGATTTCCAGCGTCCCCGCGCGGAGGAGGGTGCCTTCGGGCAGATTCTCCAGCGTGGCATACGCCAGCGCGCTCAAAGCCAAATCCGGACAGGCTTGTTCGACTGTTTGGCGTTTTCCATTTTCCGCAAAGGCGCATGGCGCGGAGGCAAGGACCAGAACCGCGAAAAGCGACATGCCAAATATCGAATACGAGCGGAACGCGCGCCAGAAGGAGCGTGGCGGGGCAATGATCTTCATGCAGGTTTCCTTTCATTGGCAAAAAAACGTTGTTGAAAGAACAAGGATACGTTCACAAGACCGATCAGCGCGGGCACTTCAACAAGAGGTCCAATGACCGCCGCGAAGGCCGCGCCTGAGTTGATGCCAAACACCGCCACGGCCACGGCAATCGCCAGTTCGAAATTGTTGCTCGCCGCGGTGAAGGAGAGCGTCGCCGTCTTGGCGTAATCCGCGCCGGCCTTCTTGCCCATCCAGAAACTCAACAGGAACATCACCACAAAATAAATGAGCAGCGGAATGGCAATCCGCACGACATCGAGCGGAATCTGCACGATTAAATTGCCCTTGAGGCTGAACATTACCACGATGGTGAACAGCAACGCGATGAGGGTGATCGGGCTGATTTTCGGAATGAATCGCGAATGATACCATTGCTTGCCTTTGGCCTTCACCAGCGCCAGGCGCGTGAGCATTCCGGCAAGAAACGGAATGCCAAGATAAATGAACACGCTTTTGGCGATTTGGGCGATTGTAACGTCCACGACGCTGCCTTTGAGGCCAAACATCGGCGGAAGGATCGTTATGAAAATCCATGCATACACACTGTAAAACAAGACTTGAAATATGCTGTTAAATGCCACCAGCCCCGCGCAGTATTCCGTGTCGCCCTTGGCCAGTTCGTTCCAGACAATGACCATCGCAATGCACCGCGCGAGGCCGATCATAATCAGGCCGGTCATGTATTCTGGTTTGTCGGCAAGGAATAAAATGGCAAGTCCGAACATGAGAATCGGGCCAATGATCCAGTTTTGCGCGAGCGACAGAGCGAGCACGCGCCAGTTGCGAAACACGTCGCCGAGCTCCTCATATCGCACCTTTGCGAGCGGCGGATACATCATCAGAATCAGGCCGATGGCGATGGGGATGTTGGTGGTTCCGACCTGAAACTGCTGGATGAACGCTTCTGCGCGATGGACAAAATAGCCTAGCCCGACGCCCAGCCCCATCGCGAGGAAAATCCAAAGCGTTAGGAAACGGTCGAGAAACGACAGTTTGCGAACGAGTGAAGTCTTTGCATCCATTGGGAATTCTCCCATTCATCGTTTGCGCGGAGATGGCTTGCGGGCGGAAATGGCCAGGCTGGTGATGTAATCCGAGGGCGATTCGCCAGGCTCCAAGTGTGCGATAATTTTCTGATAGAGAGGATCGTGCCATTCTGTCATCGAGTCGATGTATTCCGACCGTTTCTCCAGAACAGTTTTCCCCAGCCCCGCGTTGCGAATCATTCGCGCGGTGTCTTCCACCAAAACCGCCCCGGCGACGCAGCCGACCAGAGCCTCGACCATCTCGCGAACGGCGGCGGGCAGAGGTTTGAGCAGGGCCAGATCGGAGACGGCCACGCGCCCGCCCGGCTTGAGCACCCGCGCGATCTCGCGCCATACCTGCGGTTTGTCTGGCGACAGGTTGATGACGCAATTCGAAATGACAACATCCACGCTGGCGTCCGCGACGGGCAGATGCTCGATTTCGCCAAGACGGAACTCGACATTATCGAGGCCGGTGCGTTCGCTATAGGCGGCGATGCTGGCGCGCGCCTTGGCGATCATTTCGGCAGTCATATCCACGCCGATGGCGCGCCCCTTGGGGCCGACCTTCTGCCCGGCGATGAACACGTCGAATCCGCCGCCGCTGCCCAGATCGACAACGACTTCGCCCGGCTTGAGCGAGGCAATGGCGGTCGGATTGCCGCACGACAAGCCCATATTCGCGCCGTCAGGCAAAGTAGCCAGTTCCGCCTCGGAATAGCCAATGCTTTGCGCCAGGCGCGCGGGCGCGCTCGAGCCGCAGCAAGAAGAAGAGGACGAAGCCGGAGCGCAACATCCCTTTTTAGCGAGAGCACTTTGCGACTTGGCGATTGCGCCATATCCTTCGCGGACCTTTTGCCGGACGTTTTCCGCGTCCTGCGTATTGCTAATTTTGTTACTCATGGTATTTCTCCAAGAATATAAAGCATCGTTTCCAGATTCATTGTTTGTTTTCTGTGGAATTATCGAGCAATTCGGGAAGTTTTTTGATGAATTGGCGGATTTCGTCGCGCACACGGCGGTAAATGGCCAGCGCCTCTTCCTCGGTGGCGGCGGCGCGGGCCAGGCGCGGCGGATCGTCAAAGCCTGCGTGAATCACTTGCGCGCCGCCGGGAAAAAGCGGGCAGGATTCGCGCGCATGATCGCAGACTGTCACCACAAAATCGAAGCGCGCACCCGCGAATTCCGCGAGGGTCTTCGAGCGGTGGCGCGAGATGTCCACGCCTGCCTCGGCCATCACTTTCACGGCGAGGGGATTGAGGCCGCGGGCTTCGAGGCCCGCTGAATGCGCCTCGACGGCATCGCCGCGCAGCGCCCGCGCCCATCCCTCGGCCATCTGGCTGCGGCACGAGTTGCCCGTGCAGAGGAATAGAACGCGGAGTCTTTCAGGTTTCGTTGGGGAATTCATTTGGCGCGCTCTCAGAAAATGCGAATTCCGAAAATATAAATCAGAGACATGTAAAAGCCCGCGAGGATAAAAAGAATTCCGGTGATTATGCGGGCAATTTTCTCGAAGTGCGTCAGGCGGTTGAACGCTTGGCCGAGGCTTTTGGCCCCGAGCGCGATCAGCACCGCGAACACCACCACGGGCAGCGCGGTTCCGAGGCCATACACAAGCGGCATGGCGACGGTGGATTTCATTTTTACGGCGAGCGGTATCAGGCTGCCGAAATACAGCGCGGCCGAAACTGGACACAAAGCCGCGGCAAATAGCACGCCGAGGGCCGCCGCTCCCCAATACACGCCGCCTTTTTCAATTCGCGCCTGGAGTTTCTCGCTCGCGCGCCCCATTCCTGGCAGATTCAGAGACAGCATTTCGAGCAAGAACATTCCAGTGAGAATCAAAATCGGGCCAAGGAGTTGATTTATGTATTTTTGCAGGAAGCGCGACGCGGCGGGGGCGGCGAGCAGCCCGGCGACGAGGGCTGCGCCAAGCAGCACATAGAAAAGCGCGCGCCCGGTGGCATAGAGAGCGCCGCCCAGCAGCGCGCGGCCAGGACTCTGAACTCGGCGTCCCAAAAAGGAAATTGCCGCGATGTTCGTCGCTAGCGGACACGGGCTGATCGAAGTAAGAACGCCCAGCCACAGAGCGGAGGCGAGAGCAAAAAGCCATTCAGTCATGGGATGCCGCCGCTGGCGGAGTTGGGGCGATGCGCGAGGTTTCGGAGGGCGGCGCTTCGGAAATTTCCGAAGTGTCTGCTTGTTTTTGCGTCAGAAAGGCATGGGTTTCCGACACCACATAGGCGGTGAACTCTTCCGGCGTGTGGACGAGTTCCCAAACGCGTTCGAGGTTTTTCCAGCGCAATTGCTTGCCGTCCTTCTGAAACGAAAGAACAAGCGACTGCGAAGATAGTTGATAATCCTCGCGGAAGTGCTCGTTGCCGGGCTGGTCAAAATTCACCGTGCGCCACTCGACAAGGCCGTCTGAGACAAAGTCCGCCATGCCTTTTTCGATGGCCTCTTTGGCCTGGGCCTCGATGGCGCGGCAGGTGAAGCAGCGCACCTTGCCATAGAAGTATGTGACAACCACCTTCTCACTTAGTTCCCCCCCTGCGGGCTTGGGGGGGGGCGTGCCCGAGGGCATGATGGCGGAAGAGGCCGATGTTTGCGGGGCAGCTGCGCCGTTTCCTCGCGCGCGAACCTCTTTGGCGATAATCGTCCCGAAGCACGCCGTCACATACGCGAGCAACACCCAGCGGAGGATTGCCCTGGTTTTCACGATGCCGCCGCTCCCGTCTCCGCCGCTTCCCCGGCCGCGGGCGCCTTCAGCAATTCAATCGCCTTGTCCGCCACCCGTTGAATTCGCTCTTCCGTGGGCGGAGTTTTCCGTTTTTCCATGCCCATTTCATGCAGTTTCACATGCGAAAATCCTTTCAATCCAGCTTTTTCCAGGCAAAGCCGGACACATTCACGATCGCAACCGTCGATGGCCACAATGCGCGGCGAAACACGGGCAATCTCAAGAATATCGGGAATTTCCGCGCCAAGCCCGGCGACGCATGACATACAGGCAGCCTTCGAACCAGCGACGCGCCTGGCCGCCTGATCGGCGATCCCGCCGACGTCTGACGCGCCGGAACACGCAAACACCAATTTCACTCGCAAGGGAGCACAGCAGGATTTTTCACTCGAACTCATTTTCAATAATCCTTTTTACTGCAATAGACTTTTTATTTCTGCGACGCCGGGCACGCGGCCCGCAACAACCACCTTGCCGTCAATGGCGAGCGCCGGTGTGGTCATCACGCCAAAGCCGATGATGTCGTTGATGTCCGTCACTTTCTCGACTTCGCATTCAACGCCAAGTTCTTTTACGGCCGCATCAACCGTCTCGGCCAGTTTTTTGCATTTGGGGCAGCCCGTTCCGAGGATTTGCAGAGTCTTCATCGCGATGTTCCTTTCATTATGTCTTTGTTTTCTTCCATTTTCACTTACCCGAGCCACCCATAGAGCATCCCGGTGACCGTGGCCATCAGGACGACCAGCACGCAATACACAAAGGTTTTCTTTGTTCCCATAATGGAATTCAGGACGAGCATGTTGGGCAGGCTGAGGGCCGGTCCGGCCAGAAGCAGAGCCAGCGCCGGGCCTTTGCCCATGCCCGAACCGATCAAGCCCTGTAAAATGGGCACTTCGGTCAGCGTGGCGAAATACATGAACGCGCCCACAAGCGACGAAAGGAAATTGGCGCGCAGCGAGTTGCCGCCCACCGCCGCCGCCACCCATTCCGACGGGATCAATCCTTCGTGCCCGGGCCGCCCAAGGAGGAATCCGGAAATCAGCACGCCCCAAAACAGCAGCGGCATGATCTGCTTGGCGAATCCCCAGGTCTGGTCCCACCAATCGCCGTTTTCGCCCTCGCTAGAACTGGTTAGCAGAGTCAGCGCGGCAAAACCCACGGCGAAGGGGATGAGCGGTTCGTGCCGCCAGATTAGCGCGGCAACCAGCGTCGCGCCCGCCGCGATTGCCACCGGCCCGGTCTTCATTCCAAACCATTTTGTTAGAACCACGGCAAAAAGCGCGGCGAAAAGCGCCGTGATCCACCATTTCGCCGACCAGACGGCGAACCAAAAGCCTTGCGCCGTTTCGGGTTTGCCCCAGTTGGCAAACACAAGAACACCGATCATCGCGGCGAAATAGACGACTGTTTGCCAAAGTGGGCGTGTGGCGGGCGGCTCGGGCAGCGCCAATTGCGCTTCGGCTTTGGCGCGCTCTTCCTTGCGGAAAATAAACGCCATCAGGAGTCCGATGAAGATGCTGAACACGATGGCGCCTAGCGCGCGTGCAACTCCCAATTCCAATCCGAGGATGCGCGCTGTCAGAATAATCGCCAGGACGTTGATTGCCGGGCCGGAATACAGAAACGCCGAGGCTGGCCCCAGTCCCGCGCCGCGCTTGTAGATTCCGCCAAACAGCGGCAGCACCGTGCAGGAACACACGGCGAGGATGGTTCCCGAAACCGACGCCACGCCATAAGCCAGCACGCGATTGGCGCGCGCGCCCAGATACTTCATTACCGACGCCTGGCTTACGAACGCCCCAATTGCGCCCGCGATAAAAAACGCGGGAATCAGGCACAGCAGCACATGCTCGCGCGCATACCACTTAACCAGATCAAAGGATTCCGTGACAGCGCCATCAAAACGCGCCTTGCCCACGGGAAGATAAAAACAGGCGAGGAATCCCGCGAGAATCCACACGAGCGGCTTCCACTCGGTTTTCCATCGCGCAAAACGGTTCCAGAACATGCGGTCGAACAATGTGATAAACTCCTTCGCCCGCTCGCCCGCCGTCATTTATTTGGCAATATCGCCAAGCAGCGGGGCAAAAAAACGCGCGAATTATCCAGGCAGGGCGCAGGATTTCCGGCGCCTGCATGGACGCCGCTCCCCGGCTTCGATGCGCCGGGCCAGAACGGAATCGACGCATTCAAGAAAGGACGTCAGGCACGGGCACAGCAGGCGGTAATGGACCCAGGTTCCGCGGCGTTCGTCATCGACAAGCCCGGCCTTTTTAAGGAGCGCCAAGTGTTTCGAGACGGTGGACATGTCCGCGCCCACCAGCCGTTGCAGATCGCAGACGCACCGTTCGCCCTCCGCAAGTTCCTGGAGGATCAACAGGCGGCTTGGATGCGCCATCGCCTTGAGGACGGCGGTTCGCGCTTCGAGCGATCTATCTTTGGACGAATCCTTTTTCATCTCTGCGCCCCCTTGCGGCGCTGGGGGTTCTTATTTGGCTAAATGGCCAAACAGGTCAAGGGGATATTTTTCGGAATGCGGGGCGGCCAGGGCGAATGATGCCTGCCGCCCTTTGCCCGGCATGGATTTGGCGCTTGCCCGCGCCCGCGCGTCGCGCGTAACTGATTGCCTCGCGGGCGCCTGCAATCTCGCGCATTGAGGCATGGGCCGGATTGGGAGATGTCCGCCGCGCTCCGCGAATAAAGGAATCGTGTATATGGCACTTCGGAAAACGAACGGGCAATCCGCCGGAAAATCTTATTCTCGAAAAGCGAAAGCATCCGCGATAATTCCGGCGCGAAAAGCAAAATCCTCGGCGCGCAAAGGTGTGGCGCGCGCATCAGCCCGCGGTGGCGGCGCCGCCGCAGGGTCCGCCCTGCCGCCCATTCGCCGCGCGGCAGTGATCGGGCTGGGATACGTGGGCCTTCCGCTGGCCGTCGAAATGGCGCTCGCGGGATACGAAACCGTCGGCATTGACGTCGATGCGCGCAAGATCGACGCCATCAATAAAGGGAAATCATATATTCTGGATGTGCCAAATGAAGATGTGGTGCGCCTCGTTCGCGAGGGCCGTCTGCGCGCCACACTTGATTTCGACGCGCTGCGCGAGGTTGAGGCGATTTCCGTCTGCGTGCCGACGCCGCTGCGCAAGACCAAGGACCCGGATATTTCGTATATCGCGGCCTCCGTTGAGCAAATCGCCCCGCGCCTTCAGCCGGGCCAGCTCGTCATTCTCGAAAGCACGTCGTATCCGGGGACGACGGACGAAATGGTGTTGCCGCATCTGGCTAACAACGGACGCCAGGTAGGGCGCGACTTTTTCCTCGCGTTCAGCCCCGAGCGCGTCGATCCCGCCAACCCCGTATGGAAAACCCGCAATACGCCCAAGGTCGTCGGCGGCGTGACGCCTGCCTGCACCCTGCGCGCGGCGGAGTTCTACGGCCGCGTCTTCGACACGATTGTCCCCGTTTCTTCGACGCGATGCGCCGAGATGGTCAAACTCCTCGAAAACACATTCCGCGCCGTGAATATCGGCCTCGTGAACGAAGTGGCGATGATGTGCAACCGCCTCGGACTGGACGCCTGGGAGGTGATCGACGCCGCGGCCACGAAGCCGTTTGGGTTCATGCCGTTTTATCCCGGACCGGGGCTGGGCGGGCATTGCATTCCGATTGATCCTGTGTATTTGTCTTGGAAATTGAAGACGCTGAATTTCACCTCGCGCTTCATCGACCTGGCGACGGAAATCAACGCCTCGATGCCGTATTATGTGGTGTCGCGGATTCTGGAGGCGCTCAACGACGCCGGCAAACCGCTCAAGGGGGCGCGCGTGGTGGTGGTTGGCGTCGCCTACAAGAAAAACGTCAGCGATATTCGCGAATCGCCCGCGCTCGACCTGATTCATCTTTTGCGCAAGCGCGGCGCTTGCGTCGATTATCACGATCCGCATGTTCCGGCGCTGCGCGAGGGCGAGATCGACATGAAATCCGTCGCGCTCACTCCGGCGCGGCTGCGCGCGTGTGATCTGGCCGTCATCGCCACCGCCCACGACTCGCTCGATATTGCGTCGATTGTCCGCCACGCGCCGCTGGTTTTCGATGCCCGCAACGCCACCCGCGTGCAAGGACGGCGGAAGAACATCGTGAAATTGTAAGGAAATAGTTGTGAGTTGTGGGTTGTGGGTTGTGAGCGAAGAGTGGCGAGAGGTTGTGAGTTGTGGGTTGTGTTAAGGAAGCGAGGGGGCAGGGGAATATAAGGGGGCAAAGGACCTAAAGGACGAAAAAGACATAAAGGACCCAAAGGACGCTGGCATTGCCTTGGGTTAACTTCCTCAAAGACATTTCTATAGATTTCTGTCCCTGAACACCTCTTGCCTTTTCTCATGTAAATCACACCTGCCAACTCGCCGCTCTTCGCTCAGCGCGTTCATGACCCACCCCGCGGTCACCCCCCCCCACTACACACACAACACACAAAACACAACCCACAACACAAAAAACAAACCA
>CAYUNT010000042.1:0-26600 GCA_964446285.1 uncultured Candidatus Sumerlaeota bacterium
TCGGGGAAGGGACAGGCGTGGGCACAGGCGTGGGGATCGCTACCGGAAAAAGGCTCCCATCCTGATACTTGTAGGCATAGCGCGTATCGAGCGTGAAGCCGTCGAGCGCCAGCCGGATTTGTTTTTCCGGCAGATGGATTTCAAACAACCCGAAGCCATATCCCCATAAAAACTGGCGTGGCCCCGGATGCGGATGATTGAATATGGCCACTTCCGATCCGGGCGCCCATCCCGGGGCCACACGCTCGACTTCCTTGACGAAATTCCCGACCTCGAGCGCAGCCCGGCAGTGGCCCGCAATCGAGGCGGAGGCAAAGTGCCCGAGCAAATACAAAATCCCCAGCGCCCCCAACGCCGTCCCTGCCGCTTTTCGCAGTCGCGGCTTCTCGATCCGCGCCGCCGCTCCCGCCAAAAACAGCATCGTGAACGGGAGCGCCGCGTAAATAAACCGTCCATGCGGCGGCTCGGATAGCAGGCTCGGGAGCGGCAGGAAAAGCATTCCCATGAACAGCGGCGCGAGGATCGGCCGCGCCGCCCGCCGCCGCAGAAAAATCACCCCGGCGGCCGCCAGCCCGGTCCAAACCCCCAGCCGAAGCGCCCACAACGCGGCATGGGGAAGCGCGATATGATGAAAGGGCCATTCCAGAATGTGAATATATGGAATAAAACAAGAAATGGCATAATCGGCGAATTGGCGCGATACGGCTTTGGGCGAGAACGACACGCGGCCGCCGCTCGAATACGAATCGGCCACAAGCCCTTGCATCCTCTGGAAATACAGTCCGTAAAAAAACAAAATGGCCGCGAGTGCAAACAGGCGCGTCCATGTTCCGCGCGGGCGTCTTGGCACAGAAACCGCCCACAAAAACATAACAGGCGCGGCCATTACGGCCGATTCCTTGCCAAGGATGCAAAAAAACACGGCAGCGGCGAGCGCCGCGAAAATCCATTGGCATCGGCGCGGGTTCGGATTTGATTCCTCGCGCGGACACCGCAACCAGGCGTCCCACAAGAGCCAGACTGCAAGCACCCCCATCGCCAGATACGAATCGCAGGCGTTTGAAAGCGCCGAGCAGGAGGCAAACGCGCCCGTGTGGACCGTAACGAGCAGCGCCGCGGCCCAGGCCCATCCCGCCGCCAGTCCGAGAATCCGCCGCCCGGCCGCGAATGTAAGCCCCGCCACCGCCGCATGAATCAGCAGGCAGAGAAAATGATAGGCAAAGGGCTGGATGTCCACGAGCCGCACCAGGACGAAGAACGACAAATGAACGAGCGGACGCCAAAATCCCGCGCCGTTGGGCTTGAGCAGATCGCGCCAATGGGCATCCCACTCGGGCATCGAGAGCCGCAGCCAGCCGAGGTCGTCGTAAAAAAAGGTCAGGTTGAGCGTCTGTGCATACACGCCAAGCGACAACACCAGGCAAACCAGCGCCACGCCCAGCGGTCGGTTGAGAAATCCAGGAAAAGGGCGCGCGGGCGGGATGGCTTTCATTTAGGGGTCCCAAATATAAAACCACGAAGACACAAAGGCACCAATATGTTTTGCTTTGTGCCTTCGCGCCTTTGTGGCAATAATATCATGTTCAGGGCCTCATCCCAGCCAGAAATCGAGGAGTTGGCGCGCCAAGCGCTCCCACGAGAGCGGTCCCTCGGCCAGCGCCCGCGCTTCCGCGCTCCATCCCGCCCATCGCTCGCGCTCGCGCACCGCCTTCGCGATGGCATTGCCATAGGATTCCGGCGTGCTTTCCGCGCCAAGACCAATATCGTGTGCATCAATCCACGGGCGGAAATCCGCCGTGCGGTTTGTGATTATGGGCCGTCCCGCCGCCAGATAATCGCCGAATTTGTTTGGCCAGCGCGAGCGGTTGAACCGCGTATCCGGGTAGGGGAGAAGCAGCGCGTCGGCTGCGCCAAGCCACAGTGGAATTTCCGTGAAGGGCCGCCTCCCCGGCTGGATTACGATGTCCGCCAGCCCGCGGCCTTCCAGCGCCTCGCGTGAAAAAGGCGGCGCAACGACGAACAAGCGGAACTTAGCCCCATTTTCCGCATCGGTTCCGGTCTCCTCTTCGGCGCTGGCAAGGACACGGCGGGCATGCGCCAGGGCATCAAGGAAATACTCCTCATCCGGATGGTAGTTGGCGATATATGTAAGGATTACAGGTCCGCCCTCCGAGTTTCCGCCGCCGCCTGTGTCGAAGGCATTCCCCTGGATTTGCGCCAGCTGCGCGCGGCATTCGGCCTTATCAAGCGGGCGGATCGCCTCGATGGGCGCGCCCGAGGGCACGCGCAAAAGCCTCCCGGGTGCGACACCCATCGCCCGCGCACGCCGTTCGAGAAACTGCGAAATCACCGTGACGCGCGGCGCCCTGCGGATAATGCGCCTTTCCGCCCATGCCTCCGTGCGCCAAGCCAGGCGTTGGGCCATCCGCGCCAAAACCGACCGCGGCGCATATTCGGGGTGCCGGCGCAGCAGAGCGCGGCGCAATGCGACAATCCCCCCCGCGCCTCCATACAAATCGCACCAATCGACGGCGACACGCGCCCGCGGACGCAGCAGGCGGAAAAGCCACTGCGGCGCAAGCACATTGGGCGGGTGCGCAAAAACATACAGCGCTTCGAAAGCGCCTGCCCGGCGTCCCATGAAGGCCATCCGCCAAAGCACATCCAGCGGCCCATAGCCATCATCGCGCGAAAACCAAGGATTCCAGGAAGGCGTTTCGATGATTTCCACGCCATCCAGATGCTCGCGCAACGGCCGATACCAGTGCCCGGGCGACGCGGTTAGGAGCGTGGCGCGGTGGCCAAGGCGCGCGGCCTCGCGGGCGAAATGAAACGCGCGGAAAAACGTCCCGTGTTCCCGCAGGTTGTGATTTAGGAACAATAAGTTCATTTGCGCGGGATGGCCGCAAGGCCGGAACCCCCAGCAATTGTTCAAAGCGCAGGAAAATCTTGGGCGAGACGCCCAAGCCACCGGAAATCACGGGCAAGATGCCCGTGCCACCAGCAACTTTGAACAGTTCCTGCAGGAGGCCCGCCCTTGCCTGCCCCAGTCAATCTGTGCGCGTTTGCGCTGTTTGGCTCCGTCCCTGGCCCATCCGAGTCCGCTCGTGGCCCCAATCATTTCTGTTTGCCTTCGATAATGCAAAGCAGAACGGCGGCGGCCGCCGCGAGACGGCGGTCAAAGTATCCCATCGGGTCCTGTGAAAAGTCCGCTGTTAATTTCATCACGAACGGATTGAAGTTTTGTTTCATAAACCCGACCGGCTGCCCGTTGACGGAAAAGTTGTATTTTTGCGGGACCAAAATGGACAGAATTTCCACGAACCGGCGCAGAATCGCCAGAAATGAGCCTTCTTCCTGAATCAAGCCGATCGGCTGGTCCTGTGTGTTCCAGACCTCCCATTCATCGCGGATGATCGACTTGAGGCCTTTACGCTTGAGCACGCCGATGTGATATTCACCGCCGGTCGAGACGTCATACACGTCATAAGGCGAGGCAATATCGAGGATTTTTCGCGCCCGGATGGCCAGCAGCGGAGTGGTCATCGCCTCATCGGCGAAGATGCGGAAATCTTCCTTGAGTTTGAACGCCTTCATTTTTGCGAAGAGAACGACGTTTTTCGCATCATCATAGACATGCATTTTCGCGCCCAAAAGCGTCAGAATTTTTCGGCGGATCAAAAAGCGGTTGTGGCGAAACGACGGATGCAACTGGGCATAGTGAGGTGTTTGCAGCGGCTGCGGCGCCGATCCATAAGGCGAAAATCCATTCATGGGCTATTTCCTCCAGGGAAGGATTATCAAATCTCAACGACGCCAAATGGCTACCGCCCGGCGCTGCCTGCGGCAAGGGCAATAAAGCACAGGCGGGATGCAGAATTCTGATTCCCCTTTGGTTTCCCCAAAAGGCCAAGCGCTGATCATGGCGCCCGCTGTTCCGGACGCGGCCGCCAAAGGCTCGCAAAAAATCGTCCGCTTTGGGTATTATTCATAGGCAGAGACCGGAGAAGTCCCCAAATTGGGGAGCCTGAATTGTCTCAGCGGCAGAAGAGTCATTAAAATTAAATATGCAGGAAAATATGAAGTATTCCCTATGGATTTGCCTATAATCCACCATTCGCAGGGCTTTATTTTTACTTAATTCCTTCCCGGGTGAAGAATCTGTTGACAACCGGATGCAAGCGAGCTTACAAATGTCTCGAAAGCATTGTGTGAGTGGGGAATAGCGAGGCCAATGCATTTTCCCCCAGCCGCGTCAGGGCGAAGAATCGAGGTCGAAAAGTTGAAAAACACGTCTCCAGTCTGTTTCTTTGTGGTTGACAGGTGCCGGGCCTTCGGGTTGGACTCTTGATTGCTCGAAGGAAAGGATGCGACATGGTCGTTCGGACCCATTTCCATAATTCACAAGAAACTCACCGGCCTGAGGAGGTATTAGCTCACCCGGATCATACGATTTGGACTGATGTAGGCCCTCACGCTCCCCATCGGACCGCGGGGGCGCCCATTCTTTATTTTATGCCAAGGAGGAATTTTCCTCATATGCGCAAGGGGATTACCCTAACCCTCACGACCCTCGTAGTAGCACTTTCGGCGTTTGCTTTCGCCATGGGTCCCAAGATCAATCCGCTGCCTGATGTTTACATCACGGAAAAAACCACAGAGTTCAACGTGGCCAGCAGCGCGTACGAAATCGACCAACCTGCCTACATGTTCCGGTATTCGGACGCTCTGACGCTGGCGGACTATGTGACTCCGTCCACTGGAAACACCCCGGCAACGATGAGCTGGGCCTATGCGCTGGTTAGCGCCAGCCTCAGCGGCGCTCTCGACTTCACATGGATGTCGGGAAGCACCGTTGTTTATCAGATTGGCGACATCCCGGCCTCGGCGCCCGCTATGAAGCGTGACGCCGCAGGATGGGGCTCCAGCCAAGCCTGGGCCGATGATATCAACGGCGTGGACGCCAACCCGGCCAACATCGTCAGCCAGAATCTGGCCGACGCGGGCAGCCTTACGTTCCAGAACATCCGTCTGAACCCGCTGCCTGGTTTGAACCCGGTTGATCCGCCCACACAGAATCCGGACCGTACGGATCTGCCCGCTGGCATCCTCGACATCCAGGAAGCCACTCTGTTCGTGTTCGACGGCACCACGCTGCCGGCCTCGGACGAGATGCTGCTGGTTACCCTGCTGTCCAACACCGAGATCCCGACCGACCAGTGCTTGTCGGCCGCAGGCCCGGTGTATCAGCTGGAAAAAGCCCTGACCGACACGTCGGTCCGGTATAGCGCCACCCAGAGTGGCTGGCTCGCCTTCGGATCGGGTTATGCTGCTAACATCATGCAGAACTCGAACCTGGGCGGCACCGGCTCGCCGCTTACCTACGGCCTCACGAATACTGGTTCGTTCTATGCCAGCTTCTCGGCTGTCAATAACACCACCTATCCGTATGCCGTCGCGGCGATCGAAACCGTTTCTGTTGCTGGTTCCACGCAGCCCGATCAGGGCATCAATGTGACCGGCGACCGCGTTTATCGCATCAAGGGAACGGTTGCCTCGAGCAACACCGTTGCTGCCAATAACCCGGGTGTTCGTCTTAGCATCACCGGCCTAAGCTCGGTTGGTGAAGGCTGGGGCGAATTTACTCAGGAACCGGCCGCAAGTGCTGCCACTTACAAGCATGGTCCAGTTTCGGGGACGCCTGCTACGTTGAAGGGATTCTTCTGGCCTCAGGGCGATGGATATTGCGACATCCTCGTGGCCATTTGGGATACCTATGACAACGTTCAGGGAACGATCACGGTCAGCAATGTCGAAATCGAGTCCTTTGAAGCTGCCAAACTCGAAGGCGCAAACGTGTTGGTTGACATGGGAACCGGCGCCGCCTCGCAGTTCAATGTGAGCGCGTACGCTATTGGTTTCGATCCTACTGCCAACAACAGGTTCTACTATGCCGCGGCTCCGCTCGCTGCTGGCGCTCCGGCTCCGACCTGCTCGGCGGATCCAGTTCCGACCGCCGTTGGCACACGCAACGTCCTGTCTCTGACGGGCACTGCAAGCACGAACATCGCCTATGGCGGTGTTGGTGAATGGCTCGGCGTCAACAACTTCACCACCTCGGCCGATCCGAAACTGGTTGTGGCTCAGTTCATGGCCAGCACGACATCGGGCGAAATGGTGAAGATTCCTGAAATGCACGTCGCAATTCAGGAACAACTCGGCAACCTGCGCCAAGGTGGATTCGTTCTGAGAAAGATCCAGGGCGGCGTGAAGAAGAATGAGGCTTATGACCTGACCACTACGGCTCAGGCTGTCCGCCTCGTCACCGAATCACTGCCCAGCCAGGCCTACGGCTTGGAATTCTTCTCAATCCTGACGGTTGATACGGATGATAGCAACAATATCTTCACCGGCAACCTGCAGGTCGAACGCATCACGGTCACCGAATACAACCTCCCGACCGAACGGTAATCAGAGAGAAATCTCTGGTTGCCCTTAATCGGGTAACTTGGTGATTCCATTGGGCGGGAAGTCTTCGGACTTCCCGCCTTTTTCTTTTCCGGCCGCATGGATACCCCTACAATATGCTCATCACTCTTTGGAATTCGCGCGGACTGATCTGGACCCTTGTGAAAAAAGACCTGAAAGTCCGCTACAAAGCCTCAGCGCTTGGTTTTTTATGGTGCTTTGGGCGTCCGCTGCTTTTGACCCTCGTGCTTTGGGGGGTCTTTTCGCGCATCATCCCCGTCATGCAACTACGCACGCCTCAAGTTCCCTACGCGCTTCATCTTCTGGGGGGAATCCTGCCCTGGATGTATTTGAGCGGCGCGGTGGGAGAAGCCCTGCATTCGCTTCTGGCCCACTCGAACGTCATCAAAAAAGTCGCTGTTCCCACCGAAGTTTTCCCCGCCGCCACCGTATTCTCCCACGCGATTCATTACTTCCTGGCTTTAATCGTTCTTTTTGCGTTTATGGCCGTCATGGGAGTCTGGCCCGACTGGAAAGTGTTGTGGCTTCCCATTCTGATCATTCTCCAGACGGCATTCACGCTCGCCCTGGCCATTTTGCTCTCGGCGCTTCAGGTATATTATCGCGATATTGCCTCGCTCACTGAAATTGGCCTGATGGTCTGGTTTTATATGACGCCGGTCATTTATCCGCTATATATGGCGGCGGGTGAACTGCGGAAATTCAAAATACGCGGCCTTTTCTGGATATATCTGGCAAATCCCATGGCGGGTCTGACCGCCGCCTACCGCCAGATTCTGTTTGGATCGGCAATGGACCCGGCCGAAATTTCCCCGAGGCTCTTTTATTTTTCCATAGTGTGGGCTTTGATTTTCTCGATCATCTTGTGGCTTATCGCGGCTCCTGTATATCGCCGTCTCAGCCGCGCCTTTGCCGACGAACTATAATCCGCTTGCTCCTTTGCCGCGCGCTGCTTTCGAGCCTCCTTAGCGTTGCGCCGGCCTCCGCCGAGGCGCTTTGTTCGCGCTCGCGCCGATTGTGCATGAAATTTGCTCTCTTCCTCATGGCGCGGGCATCTTGCCCGTGATTCCGGTGGCTTGGGCGTCTCGCCCAAGATTTTTCCTGCACTTTGAACAGTTCCTGAACGCACCGCTGGCTTGCGCCACTGGGGATTGACGCCACGTGGTCCGCGTGATTGAGTATTCGGCGCATGGTTTTCGAGGATTTCCCGGCGAATATGCCGCCAGGAACATCATCCATGCCAGGTTGTGCATCCTTCAAGCAAAGGGGAGTTTGAAAAATGAACATGCCGGGAAAACTTACACGGATTCTCCTTGCAGGGGCCTGTGTCCTGTTTTTGGGCGCGCTGGGGCCTTGGAGCGCCGCGGCCCAAAAACCAGGCGGCAAGGTATATGTCAAAGTCAGCGGGGCCAAGTTGCGCGGCGGAGCGGAAGCCACTGCCCCCGTCGTGGCGGAGCTGGCGCGCGGAGCCGAATTGGCCGTTGTGGCCGTCGAGGGCACGCGCGTCAAAGCGTCCTATCAGGGCAAACAAGGCTATATCTCGCGTCTTCATGTGTCTGAAACGCGGCCCGAAGAAGGCGGAGGCGGAACGCTGGGAGGAATGGCCCGCTCGGACGTCAGCGCCGACGAGCGCCAGACCGTGGCTAGCCTGCGCGGACTCAATCCCGCCGCCAAGGCAATGGCCGAGCGCGAAGGAGTGCGCGCCGAGTGCGTGAAATGGGTCGATCGCATGGAACAGCAAAGCGCCCGCATCACGCAGCCCGAAGTCCAGAATTTCCTCCAGGGTGGCGGCGTCGGACTCTGAGCCGCCGGAGCTCCTTCTCCCTGTCTTCCTCTTTCTTTCCAGGATTTCCAAGGAGTGATATATTATGAAAACGGTATATATGTGGATAATGATTCTCGCCGCGGGTCTGGCGCTCGGGGCCTGCACGTCCACGCAACTCGGCACGCTGGCCAAGGCGGGCGCCCTGGCCGCGGGAAAAGACGAAGCCACAGCCTCTAAAATCGGGACGGCCACTCAATCCTCGGTGGAAGGATTGCTTCCCGTTCCCGTGGAGCAGGAAAAGGCCATCGGTGGCGGCGTGGCCATCAAGGCCTTCCAGAATTTCGGCCCGATGTATGACGACACCGAGATCGAGCGCTATGTGAACCTTGTTGGCAAGGCTGTGGCGGCCAATTGCAGCCGTCCGGACCTGCCTTATGCCTTTGCCGTAATCGACAACGACACGCCCAATGCCTTCGCCGGGCCGGGCGGATATGTATTCATTACGGTTGGCGCGCTGCGCAACATGCACAGCGAAGCCCAGCTGGCCGCCGTTCTGGCGCATGAATGCGCGCATATTTCGCACCGCCATGCCATCAAGACCCTTCAGCGCGCCAAACTGCTGGAGGGCGCTTCGCAATGGGCTTCGGTTGCCGATCCGGCCAATGGCGAGAGCTATGGCCAGCTGATTTCCGCCGCCGAAGACGCGCTGTTCAACAAGGGCCTCGATCAGAAGATGGAATATCAGGCCGATCAGAGCGGCGTGGAGATTGCCGCCGCCACGGGCTACAATCCGTGGGGATTGAAGGAATATCTTTCCACGCTCGAAGCGCTGCTTTCCACCAGCGCCCCTACGGGCGGATGGTTCCAAACCCACCCGCCGATTCGCGAGCGCATCAAACGCCTCGATGTGGAACTCAACACGAAGTATGCGGAATATAAGACGCTTCCTTCGGTCAAGGACCGCTTCCAGAAGACTGTGATCGCTCGTCTGAAGGCAAAGGGGCGCTTGTAGGCGCATGGATGGCCTTGGTTTTCTTGCATCTTGCGCTTCCCCTGAATCACGAATCCCACGGCAGACCTTGACTTTATGACTCCCTCGAACGCCCCGACGTCGAAGGGACAGCAACCGGGCGCGCCCGGTTTGCCCAAGTCCCCTGCGCCCGGAACGCCGCGGCGGAAAAAATGGCGGTGGCTGCGCCGTTTGCTCCGCCTTTTCCTTCTGCTATTTCTTCTCTTTGTCTTGTTTATAGCGCTGCTGCCGTCGCTGATTTCCAGCGGACCTGTCCGGGCGCTCGCGATTACGCAAGCCTCCCGCTATCTCAAACGTCCTGTCGCGCTCGAACGCCTGGCGCTTAGCTGGGCGGGAACGTTTGAAATAAAAGGGCTGGAAATCGGCCCGCTCAAGGATGAGCCATCGCAGCCGCTTTTCGCCCTGGGCCTTTTGCGGGCGCAATGGGGTTGGAAGCCGCTTTTCTCGAAAAAGGTCCGGGTGGATGAGTGCCGCCTCGACGGACTGCGCCTGACGGTGGCGCGGACTTCCGACGGGGGATGGAATTTGCTCCGGCTCATTCCAGCAAAGCCGGCGTCCGCTGGCGCTGAAGCCGCTCCACCTCCTAAGGCGCCCGTCCGCACGCCCGAACTGGAAGGCGTGCCTGTGACGCCTCCGCCCATCCCCGAGCTGCCGGTCGAGGCGCTGCACGTGGCCTTGAGCGACTGGCGCGTGGACGTGATCGACAATGTAAGCACGCGACCGTTGCGCGCCGCCTATGCGCTGCAATCGCTGAAGTTGAACCTCGATTCGCCGCGCGATCCGCTCACGCTTGATGTTAATTCAGCCATCGAATACGGCCCGGCGGGAAATGCACTCCCCCTGATCGCGGCCTTGCGTGTTCACCCGGGACCCAAAGGATTTCTGGCCTGGCAGGACCTTCACACCACAGGCGCTCTGCAATTGCCGCGCCAGTTGGTGACGCTCGACGTTTCGCCACGCGGCAAGGAGGCGGCGGGGACGGCAGGTCTGACGGGGCTGGCAGCCCTGGTTGCATGGCATCTCGAACCGGCGCCTTTGATAGCCTATGCGCAAAAGGGCCTTGGGCAGCCGCTTCCCGCCGGAGTGGATGGCGCGCTCGAAGGCAGCCTGCGGGCCGCTTGGGATGCCGCCACTTCGGCCTCGGTGGTTTTGCGCGCCGATTATCTTGATTTGCGCGTCAGCGCGCCGCCGCTCGGACCCGACCCGCTTGATCTTGGCGATGGCTCGTTCCGCCTGGCCGTTTCCGCCGCAGACGCTGGTCCGGGAGGACTCGCCTGGTCGCGATGGCATCTCGATGGTCCGAATTTCGATTCGCAATTTGTGCAACTCGCCGCGCGGGGCGACGTGGAAGAGGTGGGCGCGGGATTGTCGCCGCACGGACGCCTCGAATGGCGTCTCGACCACCAGACGGATTCGCTCGATCCAATTCTCACGGCTCTGAAAATCAACCTGCCGCCCCAGGCGCGGATGCTGCGCGAGGTCGTGTCGCGCGGAAGCGTCGAGGGCGGCCTGGACCGCCCAATCCGCCTCGAGGGCGAACTGCTCGCTGGTCTTTCCGAACTGGGCAAAGCAGACATCGCCACCATTCTGGGCGTCGCGCACGAACTCATTTTCGACCGCGCCGCGGATCATCTGGAATTGACGGCGAGTGTTGGTGAATTTGCCCGGCGAGCGGATAGGCGCCCGCTCGATCCAGCTTGGCTGGACACGCGCGTGGCGCTCGACGGCGTTCTCAAACCAGATCGCAAAGGACGCCTTGATGTCGAACTTCATCCCGAACCTGCCCTGAAGCGCGTTGTGGCGCTTGGGCTGGCGCCCTCGGGATTCCTCACAACCGGCACGCTCGCCGTCTCGACGCTCTTCGCGCTTAACCCAGCGATGGACGCGAGCGCCGTTGTGAATACGCGCGGGGCGCTTGGATTCGGCCTGGATCGCGCCGCGCCCGGATTTGCCGCGCTTCCCCCCGCGCTAGCGGGTGTCAAACCCGCCGCCATAACGATGAATAATATCGAGATTTCGCTCGCGCGAACCGCGAAAGGGAATCTGGCCGTCGATACCACGGGCGACATCCGCCTGGCAGGCGGCTATGATATGATTCCCCCGCCGGCTTCTGCTTTGGCCCCCACCGCTTCTGACGCCACTGCTTCCTCCACCGTTGCCGTGGCGCCCGCCTTTGCTTCTGCCCCGCCGCTTCTCACGCGCCTCGATCTCCCGCTGAAATGGGATGTTGCCTTCCGAATGCCCACCTCCGCGCCAATGGAATTGCGGGCCAGCGCCGATATGCAGCCCACGCTTGAACTCGGCGGAGCGATGTTCTTGCGGAAAACTGAGCGCGTCCGCCTGGGCGCGGACCTCTCTTTCGACCTGCCCACTGGTTCGCTTGATTTGCGCCAGGCCAGTGCGGAGTTGGGAGAATGGGCGCGCTTGTCCGCCGCCGCGCAACTCGAACAACTCGGCCGCCGCCGCCTCGATTCGCGCGCCGATGTTGATCTCCTATGGGGCGATGACCTGCTTTCCTGGATTCCCGCTCCTTACAGCGCGATGGGATTCGACCTGCGCGGGCGCACGCAAATCCACACGACGGCGCAAGGGCGCTGGGACCCCGAAACCCCCACCGAGCGATTAAAGGCGCAAGTGGCGCTCGATCACCATTTCGATTCGCTGCGCATCGGGCCAGGGCTTGCGCCGCTGGCGCGCGGACGAGATTGGGACGCGCAAGTCCGCATCGCGACAGGCGCATCGCCCGCCCAGCCGCTTCAGGAAATTCGCATGTCGATCAATGCGAGCCTCGGCCATACGGACGCCCTCCAGATGGTCGCGCTCGAACAATTGTCCACAACAGCCTCGTTTTCTTTCGTCCCTGTTCCGCCCATGCAAACGCAATGGAATGTGACCATGATGCTCGACCAGTTGGCCGCCGGGGCGGGTCCGCTGCCGGTGATTCTTGAGGGCATTGGCGCAGACACGCGCGGACAGGCCGAGGTGAAACCGCTGAGCGTGCGCCTCAACCGCACGTATTTTGGGATTCGCGATCTGTTGCGCACGAACCTCGACGCCACTTTTACGAGCGATACGCAAACCTTTTCGGTTCAATCTTCCGCGGAGATTCTCAGCCTTCGCCGTGCCCTCGATTTGCCGTTCACTTCTCACGAGCGATTTGTCAATTCGCCGCCTGAAGGCGTCCGCTGGACCGAAACAGCCGCCACTCGTCCCTTGCTGGCGCTGATCCGCCCCTACAAGGCCACGGACGGGCGCGTTGAGGCCCATTTCGCCGCCTCGGGGAAGATTCCCACGCCCGAAGACGTCAAAGCATTGCGCCTGCCATTTACGCTCGACGCCTCACTGGCCGCGCGCGACACCGCCACGACGCTCCCCCTGGCAATGCCCATTAAAATCGAAGGGCTAAACCAGGAAATGGCCTTGTCCCTGCGCCCGCCTGCCATCGAGACGCGCGCCTCAGGCTCGATTCAGCGCGTTGGCGTTGGCGGGCCATTCCCGCTGGATTTCCGGGAGACGCGCTGGAAAGCGGGGCTTGGCGCTGACTGGGAAAAGGCGTCGCTGCGCTGGACGCCCGCCGAATTTGCCATTCCCAACTGGGGAATCACGCTTGCGAGCCAGGGGCGCGTCGAGCAATGGGATGAAGGCATGGCTATCGCGCGGCGCATCCTTCGCGGCGAAGGCAAACCCTCCATCACGCCGCAATGGATTATGGATTTCGCGCGCCACCTCTCGATTTCTGGCGACGGCGGCCTGGTATGGGAAAGCGCCGACTGGATGCCGTTCGCGCCTTCGGAGGCCCGCGCGCGCGGACGGGTCACGATGGCTTCGAGCCTCTCGCAGGAACCGGGCCGCGAGGTCCGATCTGTTTCGGGCCTCGAAATGCGGAATTTCGATTTTGCCCTCGGTCCGAACATTCACCTCAATGGCGCAAACGGCCAGCTCGAGATGCTTGTCTCGGGCCGCAGGCAGATCGCCCCCGCTTCCTCCGGGGCGTATCTGACCGACCGGCTCTTTTCCATTCCGGGCGATCCGTCCGCCAACGGGGCCGATCTCGAAGGGCTGCCGCGCGCCATTGCGCCCATCCGCCCCGATCAGGCTTCGGCCCTGCGCATCGCTGAAATCGCGGTGGGGCCTTGGGTTTTGCGCGATCTTGTCGTGCGTTCGCAGGGCGACATCCGCCGATGGCGCGTGGACGTCGATTGCGACGACCTGATGAGCGGCAAACTCCGCGCCCGCATGGCGTTGTCGCAGGCCTCCGCAAGCGAAGGCGGCGGATGGCTGATCGAAGCTGAAATGGAATGCACCGGCGTCAGCGGGCGCTCGGCGGTTCCGGGCTGGGACCGCCTCGATCCGGCCGAAACCGAGTTGAGCGCCGTGGGTGAATTCCGATGGCGCATCGCGGCCGACGCCAAAACCCCCGACGAACTCCTGCGCGGAATCGAGGCGCGGTTTGTCGTCACGCATGTCGGTTCGCGCGCCTTGCAGAGTTTCCTCCTTGCCCTCGATCCCAAGGAAGAAAACCCGGCGTTTGTGGCCGGGCGCCAGGGATTGAATCTGGGACGGCCCAACTACTTCCTGACTTCGTTCCGCCACGGGCTTCTGGATGTGGAAGTCGGCCTGACGACCTTCACGGGCGTGGGATTCAGGATGCCGCTTCTGCAGCGCGCGCCCGTCGGCGAGGTTACGCGCCTCGATGCCTTGCGCGCCGCCCTCCAGGCTGTGGCGATGGTCCGCACGGGCCTGGATGCCTTTGCCCTTCTCGATGAATGGGCCACTTTGGATCCCGGCGCCACGTTCACTCTCGCGAGGAAACAGCCATGATTCGGGAAAATGCGTTTTTTGCCACAAAAAACACGAAAAAAACGAACAAGAAGAATGGGAATTCTCTTTCTTCTCTTCCTTTCGTTCTTTTCGTTTTTTTCGTGGTTAATTCTTCCCTCTTCCTCTCCGGATGCGGCGGGCCGTTTTTGGGTGTGAACATCTTTGTCGTCGGCGAGCGCACCTCGCTCGAAAAGCAGGTGCTTGGCAATTACCGCGCCCTCAACACGGATTTCGAGGCATTCGGATCCGTGCGCGGCGTTGATCCGTCGGGCCAGGTGAAACAGCCGCCCCCCATTTCGGATTCGAAAAAAGCGGCGCTTCTGGCCATGCAAAATCGCGCATACAACCGCGACGACGTGCTGGGGCTTCTCAACCGTTCGATCGCGGGCGAAAACAACCAGGGGCTTCTCACGATCTTTGACGAGGCGCTGGCCCAAGCGTCCGCGCAGGATCAGGCCTTTTACAAGCAGGTGGTTTCGGAGGAAAACGCCGATCGCGAGACTCTGATGCGCCGCCTGCTGGAAACCACGCCCGGCTTGCGGCCCGAAGATGAACCGCGTGTCCGGGCTGTCTTCGCCAGCCTCAACCGCGACTCCGCTCCGGGTGGCGCGCGGGTCCAGATGGAGGACGGGACGTGGACTACCAAGTAATAGAAGCTAGAAAAGAGATTTTAACCACGAAAAACGCGAAAAACACGAAAGGAAGAGATAGAGAAAATCATTTTCTTTCGCGTCCTTTCGCGTTTTTCGCGGTTGTTGTAATTATTTCCGCTTTCGCGGCCGCGGGATGCTCGATGCGGGGGGCGCGGGGGCTGGAGTCCGCTGCGTTTCATTCGCTGACGCCTGTTGTGCCGAAGTTCATTTCGTCCACCGCTGCCGCGAGTGCGGATGCGGCCACTTCGCCCTCGCGCGAACTGGCCCTGTGGACGCGCGCCCAGGATGCGCCGCGCCGCTGGACCGCCGATCCCGCCAATGAACAAATGCCAGATGTCGCGCCGGACGGACGGTTGCTTGCCTATGTATCCGACGCCGAAGGGAGCGAGGACATTCTCCTTCTCCCGTTGCCTCCCGCCGCGCCCGATCCGCCGCGCCGATTTGCAGCGTCGCCCGCCCGCGAACTCTCCCCGCGATTTTCTCCGGACGGACGCCGTATCGCTTATATCTCGACGCTCGACGACGCCTTTGGCGATTTGTGGGTCGCGCCCGTTTCCGCCAAACGCTCGGGCGCGGCGCGCAAACTCACTGACCGCTCCACGCGCGATGCCGATCCGGCCTGGACCCCAGGCGGGCGTTCGATTGTCTTTTCGCGCGCCGAGGGCGAAAAGCCGCCCGCCTTGGCCATTTATGATCTGAAAACGGGCAGCACGCGCGATCTTGCCTCCGGTCCGGCCTCGCAGCCCGACGTCTCACCCGATGGACGCTGGGTGGTTCATGCCGTGCCCGGCGCCAATGGGATTTCCACGTCGCTCGCCTTGTTCGACCTCCAAAACGAAATGGGACATCCGGCGCTTGTGGCCGATTATCCGATGGCCAATCCGCGATTCGCGCCCGATGGACGCGCCGTGCTGTTTGCCGCCGGGTCCGATGACACCAGCACAGACGACCGCTTTTCGCCCGAGGACAACTGGGTGATTTGGCGCGCGGAATTCGATCCGGCCTCGGGGGATTTGCGCACGCCCGCGCCGCTGACCTCCGCCGCCTCGGATTCGCGCCAGCCCGCGCCATTCAAGGGCGGATTTTTCTTTGCGCGCAATTCGCGCTTGCGCCGCGGCGATTTGTTCACCTTCGGCGAGATGGGCGCGGTGAATCTGGCCGAGGGCCTGACGGATGCGTCTGCCGCTCCAGATGCGTCCGCGATTCCGGATTCTTCTGCCGCACCAAAGTCATCCGCCGCCCTGGCGCGTGTTCTGCGTCTGGCCGCCGACCGCCCCAACGAACCCGACCTGATCCTCTGCGCCTGGCGCAATCTTGCGGCCCTGGCACAAGAAGAAATAAATCTTGGACGAGACGTCCAAGCCACCGGAAAGTCTCACAACTCACAACTCACAACTCCCAACTCCTCGCTCACAACTCACAACTCACAACCCACAACTCTCCCCGACATCTCCTCCCGCGCCCGCATCGCGGAAATCCGCCTGCTGATTCAAATCGGCCGCCTCCAGCAGGCGCGCCGGGTGGCCGGACGCCTCGCAAGCGATGCCGATGCGCCTGGTGCCTATCGAGGGCTGGCAAGCGTCGAACTCCAGCGCGCACTGGTGGCGCAGTCCGAACGCGCCACAGCAAAGCCTGAAACTCTTGCCGAATCCCGCCGCCAGGCCTTGGCCGCCATTCAGGCCCTTCTGGCCGATCCCGCCTATTCCGGCCAGGCGGAGTTTGCCGCCGAGGCGCGGCTGTTTGCCGCCCAACTCCATCGCGACCTGGGCGACCCGCGCGCCGCTATCGAAGAGACCGACGCCATTTTGCTCAACTATCCCGATCAACCATCAGCGCGCGCACGCGCCTTGCTGCTTCGCGGCGCTTTGCAGGAACGGCTCGGACTCAACGACGAAGTGGTTCCAACGTATCTCGGCGTTGTGCGCGATTTCCCCGGACAGCGCCGCGAATGCATCGAGGCGGCCCGCCGCGTGGTTGATGCCGCCGCGAGCGAGGGAAAAACGCCCGACGACAAGCGCCGCCTCTTGCGCGTTCAGATTGCCGCGCCGCAAACGCCCGCCCTTGTGTCCGCCTTTGCGCAAAACCGCATTGGCGACCTCTTTGCCGCCGAGGAGCGCTTTGGCGACGCCATCGAGGAATATGGCCGCACGATCGCCCGCTATTCGCAGGAAACCGAGGCGGTATCCGCCGCCCATTTCGCCCTCTCGCGCATCTACTACGATTTGGGCAATTACGCCGAAAGCGTCCGCGCCTACGAGCGCATCGAACTGCGTCTTCGCCCGCGCGACGACGCCTTCCATGCCCGCGCCCGCCGCGGATACATCCGCCAGACGCTCCTCAAGGCCGAAGCGGAATGGCGTCAGAACGATCCGCTGCAGGCCCGCGCGACATTTGCTTCGCTTCTCGACTACGACGCGGAAATCGTTGAAGCCTGGCGTGGTATCCTCCGCAGTGACAATGCTCTGGGCCGCATTCCCGCGACGCTGCGCGAAATCGAAACCAGCCTCTCCGCCGCGCCCGACCGCCCTGCATTGCGTTATGCGCGGGGCCTTGCCCTGAGTTATCTGCCCGGGCGAGAATCCGAGTCGATCCGCGAACTCCAGCGCGCCGCCCTGCTCGATCCGGGGTCGCCCTACCCGCACCAGACGCTCGGCTACCTCTTCGAGCAGCGCATGAACACCCGCAACGACACGGCGGCCGGCGAACGGTCGCTGCGCGAATACCAACTCGCCCTCACGCTTTCGGACGCCGAACTCGTTCCGCAAAACGTGGCGGCGCTGATCGTGAACTGCGGCAACTCGGCGCGGCTGCTCGGGTTGTGGGGGCTGGCGCATTCGTATTATCAGCAGAGGCTGAAATCCACCGAACCGCATGAAGACCCGCGCACGGAGTTCTTATTCCTGCGCCGGGCGGCGGAAGTGGCGTTCAGTGCGGGAGATTCGTTTGGCGCGGCGGGATTGTATGCGCGCGCGCGTGAGGCGCTGCCCGCAGCCCGCGCGAAAGATAAAAACAACCAGGCGGGCAATTGGGATGATCAGGAACGCGAATTGATTGACCGCCGCGCACTTGCCTTGCAGGAAGCGGGGCAAAATGACGAAGCGGCGCGTCTTTTCGCCGATGTGGCCGCGCGGGCCGAACGAGCCAAAAACCCGCGCGCCGCCGCCCTCGCCCGCCGAAATTATGGCGTGAATTTATTCCTCGCCGCGCGGAGCCTGCGCGGTCCAGAGCGCACCGCCCAACTGCGAACCGCCTGGGAGGCATTCGATTCGAGCCGCCAGACGGTCGAGCGCGAGGGGGCTATTTCAGTCAAAGAGCGAAATAAAAAACGCGGCGGGGGAGGATTATTCTCGATCGCGGCTGTGGTCGGCCTGGGCGGCGCGGATTCGACGGCGTCGGGCCTTGGGTTCGACGAACGCGGTGAATTGCGCCTGCTCACGGCCTTCCAGGGCTGGATCGCCGAGGCGGACGACAATCCCGAGGCGGCGCTGGCGTCGCTGCGGGCGCAACTCGATAGCTACCCCAAACTCACCGACGCCAATCGCGTTTTTATCCTCTCGCAAAAAGCCGTGCTATTCAGCCGCGCCGCCGCCTTGGAAGAACGCCGCGGACGCTTGGCCGAGGCCGCGCGCGCCACACTCGATTCGCTTGATGCCTGCCGCTGGACGCTCGCCAAAGAGGAATTTTACAATGCGCGCGGGGCTGTTGTGGCCGCGCTGAATCTGGCGCGCTTGTGGACCGTCGTCCCCGAGGCGATTCCGCCCGAGGCGCGCTCGAACTGGCTGGCCCTGCGCACGCAAAAGCCCAAGGACGCCAAAGAATGGACCGAAAAGGACGCCATACCTTTCGCCAGCACAGAAGAGGCGATTCTGGCAACGCTGGCCGGGGCGCGGGGGCTGCTTGCAGGCGATCCGCCGCCGCCAGCCGCTGTGCTGCTGCCCGAGGTGAGTTTCCACGAGGCGGCGCTTCGCCTGCGCCAGGCGGATGATCTGCTGGCCGCCCCGCTCGATCCAGCGCGTCCGATGCAGGCCATCGAGGACACGGCCCGGGCGCTGGAATTGGCGCGTTCGGCCCGCGCCGGATTCGCGGACGCCGAGCGTGTGTGCGCCGCGCAAACCGCCGCCGAAAAAACCACGTTCGCGATCAGCGCCGAAGACCGATTGCGCCAGCGCCGCATTCAAATTGCCGCCCAATTGCAGCAGGCGCAGGCATTGCGGCTGCTCGGGCGCGCCGCGGATGCCGATGCCGCTGCCAGCCGCGGTCTGAGCCTTGCCGCCGCATGGGGCTATCAGGACTTGGTGTTTGCTTACGAATTCGAGTCGGGCTGGCGCGCCGCCGATTCGCCCAATGCGTCCGATGCGCCCGGCGCGCGCCTGGCGCACTGGCATCGCGCCGCCGAGGCCGCCGAATCCGCCTTGCCCGGACAGCGCGATTCTTCGGCGATGGCCCGCGCCGCCCGCGCGACCATCGGCTCGGCCCTCGCCCGCGATGCCGCCCGCGCCGGACAGTGGGAAAAGGCATGGCGGTGGTCCGAATGGGCGCAGGCGCAAAACCTCGCCTCGGAAATCGACGAACTTGCCCCGGATCTGGCGGGTGAATCCGCCAGCAAGCTCGCCCCGAAACTGCGTGCGCTCGTAGATGATATTCGCGCCTTGCTCGACCGCCAGCGCCGCCTCGCCGTGGCCACAGACCCCGCCCCAGAAGCGTTGGCTGGCGAAATGGCATCGCTGCGCGCGCGCTGGACCGAACTTCTCGACGCGGCGCGCGGCGAAGACCCGGCGGCTTGGTCGCTCTTTTCGGGCCAGCCGCTCGAACTCGGCGACGTGATCGACCTCTTGCCGCCCGAAACCGCCCTCGTGCGCATGGCATGGTGCGGCGACGGAGTGTTGCTGCTTCAGACGGCGGGCGGAGAATTTTCAGGGCGATTTATAGAGGATTTGGACGGACGCCTGGCCGCGATCATCGAGCGCGCCGCCTCGGGCGAATCCATCGAGTCGGGCGCGAACGCGGCGTCCGATCTGGAATTTCTATCAAAAACTCTCCTTTCTCCGCTTAGCGGCATTCTGGGACCTGCGGGCGAAGGCGCGGAAAAGAAGGATCGCGTTCTTCTTCTTTCCACCGACGCTGCCCTGCTTGCCCTGCCGATCGAGGCGCTTCCCGCCCCAGGCGCAACGGGTGATGCGCCAGGCCAGCGCGTGGCTATCTCGCGCGTTGCCTCGATTGCGCATTTGTATCTGTGCGAAACCCGCAAATCACCCTGGCGCCAGCGTCTGCTCACATTCGGAACGCCTCAGGCCTCTTCGCCCTCCGCTGCCGCCACACCCGTGCCCGCTTCGGCAATTACCGGCTACTATGCCGCCACGGCGAGCGTGGAAGGTCCGCTTTCCGCCCCGGATGCGCTGGCCGCCGGACGCCAGGCGGACTTGATTCGCGTTGCTTGGCCGCTGGCGCTTGACCCGCTGCGCCCCGCCGCCACGCGGCTCGACACCGCCCCGGCGCCTGCTACGGTCGGCGGAAATCCTCCCGGAGCGACGGTCTCCGTGCGCGATCTGTTTGCGTCGGGCTGGTCCGCGTCGTGCGCCGCCTTCGAACGCCCCGCGTTCACCGCCGCCGCGCCCGCCACAGGCAATCAGGCATCGCTCGATTTGTTCCTCATGGCGCTCGCCTGGGGCGGATGCCCAAGCGTTGTCCTCGGTCCGCCAGTGATGGACAAGTCGGATCGGTCAGACCAGTCGGACAAATCCGCCGAATTTGATTTTGCCGTTTGGTCTGGATTTTGGAAGGCGCTCGCCAGCGAATCGCCCGCCGCTGCCCTGCGACAGGCCCGCGCCGAGGCCGCACAAACCGCAGATAAGAATCTTGGACGAGACGTCCAAGCCACCGGAAAGAAACTTGGGCAGGATGTTCAAGCCACCGGAAATGCCGCCCGCGCCGCGCAATTCCGCCTCTGGGGGCATCCGGGCCTTTCGCGCGAGGCCGCCCGCGCCTTTGCCGAGGAGCAACTCGAAGAACGCATCCAGCGCGCCCGCGTTGCATTTCAGGCGAAAAACTGGTCCGCCGCCGCCGCCGGGTTCAGCCGCGTAGTCGCGCTCCTCGATCTGATGAACCCCGACGACGACCGCCTGCCAGACGCCGCGCAGCTCCAGGCCGACGCCGCCGATCAGGCCGGGGACTCCGCGCTGAGTGTGCAGGGGGCTGCGCGCTATGTGGCCGAAATCGAACGCCGCGCCCAGGCCGATCCGCCCATTCTCCCGCCCGCGCGCCTGGCTGCCGCTCTGCGATACGCCGCGGGCATCTACGATCATGCCCGCCTCCACGACCGCGCCGCCGATACGATGCGACGCGAAATCGAAATCCGCCGCCCGCTCGACGACCCCGCCGAACTCCTCGCCTCGCTTGTCAAACTCGGCGTCGTCCTCGAAAACGGCGCGCGCTACGAAGACGCCCTGGCCGCCTACGACAAGGCGCGCGCGATGTGCGCCGAACTCGAAGTCCCGGAGGAAGAAGCCGCGCAATGGCGGCGCATCGGGCGCATTCGCCTGCTGTTCCTTGGGCAATGGTTGAGCGCCGAAGACGCTTTCACTCGCGCCCGCGATCTGTATCAGGCGGCCGCCGAGTCGCGCGGGTTGACGGAATCGCTCCTCGACCTCGCCCTTACGGCGGAACGGCGCGCCGATTTCGATCAGGCGCTCGATTATTACGCCCGCGCCGAGGAGTCCGCCAAAGGCCTGGGGGATGAGTCGCTCCTCGCCCGCGCCGCCCTCGGACAGGCCGAAACCCACTGGTTAACTGGGAATTATCTGGAGGCTATTCGCCGCCAGCAGGCCGCGCTCGAACACGCCCGCGCCGGGCAAAATGCGGCCATCGAACTCGCCGCGCATAATACCGCCGGCCTTACGCGCTGGATGCTCAACGACCACGAACGCGCTCTGGCCGAATTCGATCAGGCGCTCGCGCTCAGCCGCCGTCTCGGACTGCTCGACGAGGAGTCCTCGACGCTCAACAACACGGGCCTCGTTTGGCGTTCGCGCGCTGAATATCCCAAGGCCCTCGAATACTTCAATTCGGCGCTCGAAATCGACCGCGCGCACGGCCTTGAATGGGGCGAGGCATACGACCACCGCAATATCGGCATGACGCACCTGCTCGCTGGAAATCTCGACGCGGCCCTCGAACAGCTCCAGCAAGCCGCCGCGATGGCCCAGCGTCTGGGCGACCGCGTGAATTACGCCAAGGCGATATTGTCTCTGGCCGACACGGAGCGCCGCCTCGAACGCCCCGCCGATGCCCGCGCGCATTACGACGAAACCCTCGCCGAATCGCGCTCGCGCAACCTGCCCGAGGTGGAATGGCGCGCCCTGCAGGGCCTCGCCACTCTCGCGCGCCAATCGGGTGATCGCCCCGAGGCGATTCGCATCCTCGGCCAGGCCATCGAGGTCGTTGAACGGATGCGCGCCTCGATCCGCGTCGAGGAATTGCAGGATGGATTCCTCGCGGACAAGCAGGGGCTTTACGAGGAGATGATCCTTCTTCTGCTCGATGAGGCCAAACCGCGCGAGGCCTTCGAATTCAACGAGCGTGCCCGTGGGCGGTCGTTCATCGACCTGCTCGGCAATCAGCGCCTCGATGTGGGCCGCCCGGAAGACGCGCAACTTCTTGAACGCGACCGCACAACGCGCGCCGAACTCGATCGTTTGAAGGTCCGTCTGGCCGCCGCCACGGACGACGCCACGCGCAAAGAAATCCAAGGGCGCGTTGAGGCGCTCAATGCGGAACTCGCCGATCTCCTTTTGAAAATCCGCCTCCAAAATCCCGCCCTGAGCGCCTTTGTGACCGTCGAGCCGCTTAATCTCGAAGAACTCTTCAAATTGCTCGGGTCGGACGTGGCACTCGTCGAATACTTCCTCGCGGAAAAAGAAACCATCGTCTGGATTGTGCGCGATGGGCATCTCGACGTCGTGCGCATCCCCGAAAACCGCGCCAAACTGACGGAAGATGTCACGAACTACCGCCGCCGCATTCAGGCCATCGAGGACGTAAGCGAACTCTCGCTCGATCTCCACCGCCGCCTGATCGCACCCATCGAACCGTATCTGGCCGGGGCGCCGCGTCTGGCCATCGTGCCGCACGCCGCGCTGCATTACTGTTCGTTTGCCTCGCTCAGCGACGGGCGCACGAACCTCATCGACCGCTACCCGATTTTCTATCTGCCGAGCGCGAGCGTGTATCGCTATACCGAGGCGCGCCGCAAGGACACGAAAAACCTCCGCGTGCTCGCCATCGGCAACCCGGACCTCGGCAACCCCAATCTCGACCTGCCCTTCGCGCAGAAGGAAGCCGAACGCCTCGTGTGGAGTTTCCCCGAGGTCACGGTGCTTACGGGCGAGCGCGCCACCCGTTCGTGGGTTGAGGAAAACGCCTCGCAATACGGCGTGATCCACCTTGCGTCGCACGGCGAATTCGAGAGCCTGAACCCGCTCTATTCCGCGCTGCTCCTTGCGCCGGATAAGGAGTATTCCGATGGACGCCTGACCGTGCGCGACATCTTCCGCCTGACGATCAATGCCGACCTCGTGACACTCAGTGCCTGCGAAAGCGGCCTGGCGCGCGTGAACACGGGCGACGATCTCGTCGGCCTCAACCGCGCGTTCATCTACGCGGGCACGCACTCAATTGTGACGTCGCTCTGGCGCGTGGACGACATCGCCACAGCGGTGATGGTGAAACATTTCTACCGCAATTACGCCGATGTGGACAAAGCCGAGGCACTCCGCCGCGCGCAGGCGCAAGTCCGCCGCCTCCAGCCGCATCCCGCCTACTGGTCCGGGTTGATCCTGACTGGGGATTGGAAGTAGGAATAGAGGGAATTAACCACAAAGGCACAAAGGCACAAAGACACAAAGAACAATCTTCATCTTCGTGTCTTTGTGCCTTTGTGGTGAAGAGGACCCAAACCCATGTCGCAATGGTTTGTCGATGAAGAACGATGCCGGCTTCTTGCGGCCCGCGCCAAAGCCCTGCCGCCGCGGCAGGATTATTTTATCCCGCCTATCCCGGCCGGGGCCTCGCCCGATCAGGTGGCACTGGCATGGATGGTCCTGACGGGCATCTGCCAGCAAACGCGAACGCTCGAAGGGCGCGTGGGCGGGCAATGGTCGCGCGGATCGGATTATCTGTTTCGGCGCGGACTGGAGTGGCTTTCCACAAAGCCGGATTTTTTCACAACCGCCCGCATGATGCGCCTGGATGCCGATGGGTTGCTCGCATGGATTTCCGACGACGGCGACCCGCGCCATTCGACTCTCGACCGCGTCGAGGAGCGCCTGCGCCTGTTGCACGGGATCGCGGAACTTCTCGAACGCGGTTATGAGGGCAGTCCGGCGCGGTTGTATGAGGCGTCGGGCGGGTATGTGGTTTCCAAAAGCGCGCGATGCGACGGCTTGGCCGCGCGCTTGGCCGCTTGCGAGGCCTACTCCGATCCGCTCGCAAAAAAAACATTTCTGCTGCTGATCTATCTCGATCAGTTGGGTATCTGGCCGCTCGCGGACGCCGATAGCCTGGACATCCCCGTGGATTATCACATCATGCGCGTATTTTTGCGCGCCGGGGCGGTTGCAACTCGCGATCCAGCCGCCCGCGCGCGCCTTGCCGCCGCTGAAGAATGCACAAATTCGGCCATTGAACAGGAAATTCGCTCGACAGCCGTCGATGCCTGCCGCTTTATGGTCCGCAAGGAAGGCTGCGGAGTCTTCGCTCTCGATTCGCTGTTGTGGATGATCGGGCGCAATTGTTGTTTTTACGAACATGCGCCGTTGTGTCATCCTGCCGAGTCGGGCGATTGCCCTTGGCGGGCGCGATGCAGCCTGATTGAGTCCATCGAGCATCCTTGCGCGAACCGCTGTCCGTTCGACGGCGCGTGCCGGGGCAGCCGTGAGGCCGAATTCGCGGCTCTGAAAGAACCAAGCATCGAAACGCACTACTACTAAAACCTGTATATCGCCGGGGAGTATTCAGCCAGGCCCACTGAGGCGGGCTGACCTGAGCGAAATAGCGATGTCCCGGCGCAACACCCATTTTCTGGTATTTTGTTATGGTATGGAACCTTGCCAAACCTTCGGACCCAAAAACGGACCCGCGGGGTCCCAAAAGCCCCTTTGATGGAAAGGTGGCGGCTGTAACAGGCGCAGCTCGCGGCATCGGACGCGCCGTGAGCGAAGCGCTCGGGCGTCGCGGCGCCCAAGTGCTTTTGGGCGATGTGAATTCGGAACTGGGCAGCGTGGCTGCCCGGACCCTTGGCGCCCAGGGCATTACGGCGCGTTTTGCATCGGTGGATGTCCGCCATGAATACGATGTCGAACGCTTTCTCATGTCATGCATGCAGATTTTCGGGCGGCTGGACATCGTGGTTACGGCGGCCGGCGTGATTCGTGTCGCGCCGATCGAAAAAGCCACGCCGGATCATTTCCATGCCATTTTCGACGCCAATGTTCTCGGCACGGCACTGATGATCAAGCACGCGACGCCCCTGCTCGAAAAAGCGGGCGGGGGGACCATCGTTACCGTGTCAAGCGTGTCGGGAATGCTGGGATTTCGCGATTTGGGCTTTTACTGCGCCTCGAAGGCGGCAGTGCTGGGCCTGACCCGCTCGATGGCGGTTGAATTGGCTCCGAAGCAGATACGCATCAATGCGGTGGCCCCCTCGCTTGTGGAAACGGATATGGTCGAAGAGGAATTGGCCGCTCGCGAGGCTCTTGGCCAGGGCGCGGGCGATCAGTTGCTCGAAAAATTCCTTTCCGCCCAGCCCATCTCGCGCATGGCCACTCCCGAAGAAGTGGCGGAAGCGGTATGCTTTCTGGCCTCGCCAGTCAATGCGCTCCTCACAGGGGCTGTCCTTACCCTGGATGGCGGTTTGACCTGTCTTTGATCTCCGCAAACACCTGAGCCAATTCCTTGGCAGAACGCAGAGAGCGTTCCGGGGGAACCGCGCGTTTCCTAAGGGGCGGGGCATAAAAATTTAATGAAAACCATGCCGAAAGGGTTGACCTTTCCCCGAGACGGGAACTATAAATAATCCTGAGACCGGGATGGAATATCCCTACGTCGTTATCGAAATTATCTTGGGGGATCGCCTGCAAGGGAGGAGAAACCATTATTTCCAGGAGACCCAATGTCATGAGCTCCTCAAGCCGCAAAGCCTTCACGCTAATCGAGTTGCTCATCGTGGTGGCGATTATTGCCATTCTGGCTGCCATTGCGCTGCCCAACTTTCTCGAAGCCCAAACCCGCTCGAAAGTGGCCCGCGCCAAGGCGGATTTGCGTTCGCTCGCCGTCGCCGTCGAAGCCTATCAGGTGGATGGCAACCAATATCCCATCCCCGCCAATGAAGTGGGCGAGATGGTCAGTCCCTACAGCGCCCTGACGACACCTTTCAACGAAACCCGTCTTCCCCCCATCATCACAACCCCGGTTTCCTATATCACCTCGCGCCTGAACGATCCGTTTCAGGAGCATGTTGCCGTCGCGGGCGCCAAAGTGTTTCAATACACCACACGGCGTCTTGTCGAAGACCGCGAAGGCACCCCGGCCTCTTTCCTGGCGTATCTGAATATGATGTATGGCCAGGTTGATACCGGCGTGGCGTTTTTTCTGACTTGTGTCGGCCCCGACAAAGAGCCGAATGCTCCGCCCGATCCAGCCAAAGTGGCGCTCTATGAACCCACAAATGGGACAGTCTCTTTGGGAGATATTCCGTATCTGGGACCGGGCAGCGGATTCCGAAACTAATACCAATTTCCCGTAATTCTGTTCCCATTCCCCGGGCAATCCTCTTCACAGGACGCGACCA
>CAYUNT010000043.1:0-26571 GCA_964446285.1 uncultured Candidatus Sumerlaeota bacterium
GTTGGGCCTGAAGAAGAGAACGCTATATCCTCCAATCCCTGCTAATCATAGAAGGGTTACGGAATTGTCCTGCAAATAAAACGCCCGCGGGCACAGATGGGGTTGACACTTGGCTGGAATTGTGGAGAAGCCAAACGGACAAGGACGCGGAAAGAGCATGCATCTCTTGCCCGCAGCCTTTGGGGAAGCATGGTTTAGGTAATGTGGCTGATTTTCGGCCCCTTATTTCACTGGCCCTGGCGCAACATATACACGGAGAAGCAATCATGTCGTATGTGGATGAAATCCTTGAGTTTAACTATCATAAGAATCGGGATCAGCCTGAATTCCTCCAGGCCGTGACAGAGGTTTTCAAGAGCCTGGAACCCGCGCTGGACCGAAATCCCAAGTATCAGAAGCACAGCATCCTCGAACGGCTTCTGGTCCCTGACCGGATCATCATCTTCCGGGTCGGGTGGATCGACGACGCGGGGCGGTTCCAAATCCACCGGGGCTACCGCGTGCAATATAATAACGCGCTCGGACCCTATAAGGGCGGACTTCGTTTCCATCCCTCTGTGTATTTGGGTGTGCTCAAGTTCCTGGGATTTGAGCAGATTTTTAAGAATTCTCTGACAACTCTGCCGATGGGTGGAGCAAAAGGCGGGTCGGATTTCGATCCCAAGGGCAAATCGGACAACGAAGTAATGCGTTTCTGCCAGAGTTTCATGACCGAACTGCATCGGTATATCGGCCCCGACACGGATGTTCCAGCGGGTGACATTGGCGTTGGAGGGCGTGAAATCGGCTATCTTTACGGCCAATACAAGCGGTTGTCTGTCGAATTCACGGGGACTCTGACGGGAAAAAGCTTTGGGTGGGGCGGATCGCTGCTGCGCCCGGAAGCGACCGGATATGGAACCACCTATTTCGCGTTGGAGATGCTGGGAACGCGCGGTGAAAGCCTGGAAGGCAAAACCTGCCTGGTGTCCGGATCGGGAAATGTGGCCCAATACCTGGTGGAAAAAGTGACGCAGTATGGCGGGCGCTGTGTGACCATGTCGGATTCCAACGGAACGATTTACGACAAGTCCGGAATCACGCCCGAGAAACTAGACTATATTTTCGAGTTGAAGAATATCAAACGGGGCCGCATCAGGGAATATGCGGAGAAATTCAAAGGCGTTCAGTATCTTGAGGACAAGCGCCCCTGGGGCATTCCTTGCGACTGCGCCTTCCCCTGCGCCACGGAGAATGAAATCACCACTGAGGATGCAAAGACGCTTGTGAAAAACGGCTGCATGCTTGTGGCGGAGGGCGCGAACATGCCAACTCAACCGGGGGCCGTCGATGTCTTTCTGGCAAACAACGTTCTCTACGCGCCTGGAAAGGCGGCAAATGCGGGTGGCGTGGCCGTATCGGGCCTCGAAATGGCGCAAAACTCGCAGCGCGTAACCTGGACGCGCGACCAGGTGGACCACCGCCTGCATGAGATTATGAGGGCGATTCACGAAAATGCTCTCAATGCGGCGGAGGAATATGGATTTCATGGAAATTACCAGGTTGGCGCCAATATCGCCGGCTTTACCCGCGTGGCGGATGCAATGATAGACCAGGGAATTGTTTAAGCCACAAATGCCGAAGGCCGGAATCGGGCCGCCTCGCCTCCGTGGAATCCACTGCGCGGCTGTAAATGAGGTTTTCGCACAGAAGGCCTTTATCTGCTTTCTTTGGAATCCGGACCCCCGATGAAACAGGTTTCCTTGACGGGAATCCTTGGGCCAAGTAAAAAGAGCGTGAAATGAGGCGGGTTATATGGGGTCCCTGCTTCAGCGAGGGGGCATTTGCTAACTCATGTCGGATTCAGAAGCGGCAAAACTGATTGTAGATTCATTGCTCCAGGAAGGCTCGCTGACGCCGGATCAGGCGCGCCGCGTGCTTGCGGCTGTTCAATCGGGCAAGGACTTGGTTTGGTCGCTTAGTCATTTGCCAATGATTGAACCGCTGCAACTGCTCAAGGCGCAGTCCAGGCTGCCCCCCAGCTCGGCAGGCGCGGGGGGATTCCCCGCCATGCCTGGCACGCCGCGGCCCGGCGGCGCTGGAAATTCAAGTTCAGGTGGAAACCCGATTACGGGCGAATGGAGCGCCTGGCGCCCGGAGCCAGTCCAAAAGGAATTCTCTGCTCAGGCCAACCCCGTTCCCGAATTGGATCTGGATGAACCCTCCGCCTCGCCGGGAAAATTTGAAGGCGTCGGGCTTCCGGCCAAAACTCCGCCGCCTGGATTTGCGGAAGCCACTCCGAATTTTCTGCCAGATGCCAATACTCCTCCCGTATTCCCGCTTGGCAAGATACGAACTGACTCCGGAACATCCAAAATAGACGGACAGCCTCCGCCGGTTCTCCCGATGGGGAGGCTGCGCACGGACATTGGATTTTCTAAAACAGAGGGATCGCCGCCTCCGGTATCGCCCATGGGAAAACCCCGCACCGACACGGGATTGCCAAAACCGGAGGATTTTATACGCCCGGGGATGCCAATTCCTTCCTACGATCTGGCGGACGATGAAGGCATTCCGCTGATTAAGCGCGTGAATGCCATGCTGGTCGAGGCGCTTGACGCCGGCGTGCGCCAGATGTTTGTGCGATACGGGTCCAAGGGAATCACCGTGTCGTTCATTTCCGAAGTGGGGACCTCGGGGCGCTATATGCAGATGGACATGGCCGAAGGCGAGCGCGTATGCAACCGCATGAAAATCATGGCCAGAATCGAACCGTGGCGGAAGCCTCCTCAAAAAGGCATTTTTCTTGTGCGGCATCACAAACGTGTGATGCGCGCCCTGCTCGAAATTAATTCCTCGATGGAATATCCCGAGCGTGAGGATTTGATTGTGCATTTTCTTGCGGGGGCGTGACGCGCCGGGCGAATGGAACCGGCAGGATTCACCCGATGCGCATGGCAAATATCCTATACCATTCCCCCCGTCTTCGGCTGAAGATTCATCCTGTAAATCCTGTCTATTTCTATTCATTCCCTCTGTGATTCCAGGCGGCCAGACTCCAATGCGCCTCGCAACCGGAAAGGAAATGCGCGAAATCGACCGCGTCAGCATCGAGGAACGCGGCATTCCCGGCCTGCAATTAATGGAAAAAGCAGGCGAGGCGATCGCGGATGCAATCGGCGCGGATTTCGATCACGGCGGCGTGGTAACGGCCGTATGCGGACGCGGTAATAACGGCGGCGATGGATTTGTGGCGGCGCGGCTTCTGGCCGAGCGCGGCTGGCGGGTTCGCGTTGCGCTTCTGGGCACGCCGGATTCGATGAAGGGCGACGCCTTTCTTGCTTGGAAGCGCCTCGATTTTTCGAAAATTCAACTTTTTGAATGCGCCAAACCCGAAGACCTGGCTGCCGCCATTGAGGGGGCGGATGTGCTCCTCGACGCGCTGCTCGGAACGGGACTCGCGGGAGCGCCTCGGCCTCCGATGGATTGGGCCATTCGCATGATAAACGAATCGGGCGTGCCGGTTGTGGCCGCCGATGTGCCTTCCGGACTAGCCGACGCGGAGGAAACGCAGGACGATTCGCCCGGACCGGTTGTGCGCGCGATGCGAACAGTGACAATGGGCCTGCCCAAAGTGGCGCTATTCACGACGGCAGGATTGCGGTGCTCGGGGCGCGTGACGGTTGCGCCGCTGGATTTTCCAAGAGATTTGCTCGAATCCCCGGCGATTGGACGCTCGCTCCTGACTCTGGAGGATGTGGCATGGCGCTTGCGCGAACGGCCCCGCGAAGGACACAAGGGCTTGTTTGGTTCGCTGCTCATCGTCGGCGGAAGCGTCGGAATGAGCGGCGCACTGATGCTCGCGGCGGGGGCGGCGGGCCGCTCGGGATGCGGACTGGTGTATCTGGCGCCACCGCGCGGAATTCTGCCGGTTGTCGAATCGCGGGTGCTCGAGCCGGTCAAATGGCAGCTGCCCGGCGCGGAGAATTGCCTGGATGAGGCGGCGGCGGATTATTTGCTGGAACGGATAGAAGAATCGCGCATTTGCGCGCTGGCGATTGGCCCGGGCCTGGGGCGCGACAAACGGACGGCGCGCGCGGTTTTGCGGCTTGTCGATCGCGCGCCCTTGCCGGTGGTCATCGACGCCGACGCGCTGAATGCCTTGTCAACTCTTGAATTTCCGGCGGCCGCCCTGAAGTCGCGCGCGCATCCAACTATCCTGACGCCGCATCCGGGTGAAATGGCCGGCCTTGTGCGCGGTTCCATCGACGATGTTCAACGTGCGCGGTTTGCTGCCGCGCGGAAATTCGCTCGCGAGGCCAATTGCGTCGTGGTCCTCAAAGGCGCGGGAACAGTCATTGCCGCGCCCGGCGAAGGGAGTGAAGGGCAGGTTTTCCTGAATCCAACAGGAAATTCCGGGCTGGCCAAGGGCGGCAGCGGCGATGTTCTCACGGGATTGATCGGCGGACTTCTGGCCCAGAAACATGATCCCGTTGACGCGGCGCTCCTGGGAGTATTTCTTCACGGGATGGCGGCGGACATTGCGCTGGAACAATCCAGCCCGTATGCCATCACGCCCGGCGACGTGATCGAGCGCCTGGGCGCTGCGTTCCGGCGCGTCGAAAAACACGCGCGCGGCAAATAACCGCCCTCCACAGGACATGCAATATGCATTATTTTTCATATCTTTTGCCAGCGATGCTCAAGCGGGCGCGATGTCTTTCCATTTTGGCGATTGCGTTTGCCGCCTTTCTCTCTGGCTTTCCATCGGCCAAGTGCGCCGCCGCGGACAAAAAGTTGCGCCGAACCGAAGACGGAGCGCTCATCGTGGAATTCTGGCACGCCATGGCGGGCCGCCACCAGAAAATCCTCCTCGAAATCGTTGGCAATTTCAATAAATCCAACAAGGAAATCCGCATCCTTCCTATCTACCAGGGGTCTTACGACAGCCTCAGCCAGAAACTCGTGGCCTCGTGCATCTCCGGCTCAAACCCGGCGATGTCTCAGATGTATGAATCCTGGACCACGCGCTTTATGAGCCGCAAACTGATCGCGCCGGTCGAGGACCTCGCCGCCGGGGATGCGCCCGCCGAGCGCACGGATTTGCAGGATATTATTGGCGCTTTCCGCGAGGACAACACATGGACCGTGGACGGCAAACCCAAACTGATGACGCTTCCATTCAATAAGAGCATCTATATTCTATATATGAATGAGGACCGGATGCGTGAGGCGGGGTGGGATCATCCTCCACGCGATTGGAAGGAATGGCGCGAACTGGCTGGAAAAATGACAAAGCGCAATCCAGACGGATCAATTGCAATGTTTGGATTCGCGACGCGCCCGCTGCTTGAGTCATTCACGACGAACCTGTTTCTTGCCGGTCCGCGCTATCTGGACGACAAAGAGCGCCTGGATTTCGCCGATCCGGAAGGCTTGAAGGCGCTGAAATTCCTAGTGGACATGACGATGGGCGATCAGCGCGTCGGCTATGTGGAGTCGGATTATCTCAACGCGGCGTTTGGGTCGGGTAAAATCGGAATGTATGTAGGTTCTACCGCTTCATTTCCTTACAATGACTCTGCCGTTGCCGGGCGCTTTACATGGCGGGCCTATCCTCTGCCCGTGCCCGAAGGCGGACCAGGCCGCGTGCTATGCCAGGGAACGAACGTCGGCATTTTCGCGAACCATCCGCCCGAGGTTCAGCGCGCCGCATGGGCCTTCCTAAAGTTCATGACCAACACGGAAAACACCACGCGATGGGCTATCGAGACCGGATATTTGCCCATCCGGTATTCCTCGCTGGAAAGCGAGCGCATGAAAGCGTATATGGCCGATAACGTGAACTATAAAAACGCGGTTTCGCAGATCGACCGCGGGTTTTTCGAGCCGAAGGCGATTTACTGGGAATCATGCCGCCTGGCGCTGACGCGCGAGATCGACGCCGCGCTCAACGGCAGAAAAACGCCCGAAAAGGCCCTCGCCGACGCGCTGGAAAAGTGCAAGTATATTCAAGATACCGAATAATATGCCGTTTGCCTGATTCCCATTTCCGGATCGCGCGAGTTTCATGAAAATTGCTTATTTCGACTGCTATTCTGGAGCGAGCGGGGACATGATCCTCGGCGCTCTGGTTGATCTTGGCGCGGATTTTGACGCCATTCGCAAGGGGCTGGCCACGCTTCCGCTTTCTGGGGGCGGATGCAGGATTGAACGCCGCGAGGTGCGCCGATGCGGGATCGCCGCCACCAAGGTGGATGTGATTTCTGAGGCGCAAAAAGGAAAATCTGACGACGAGCACCTTTGCCTGCCGGACGCGAATACGGCAAAGGAGCAGCCCCCACACAAGCGCGGCGGAAAGGCATCCTCCGCAAAATCCGCCGCGCATTCGCATCAAAAAGCGGATGCCGGGCACGGCGGCGCTCAGCATCCCCATCATTTCCACCATCGTTCGTGGGCGGAGATTCGCGAGATTCTTTCGGGCGGCAAATTGCCCGAGTCTGTGGTGGCGCGCGCCCTCGATGCCTATCGCCTTTTGGCCGAGGCCGAATCGCGCGTTCATCGCATCCCCATCGAGGAAATTCATTTTCACGAGGTCGGATCGGCGGATGCGATTTTTGACATCGCAGGCGCGTTTCTGGCCATGCATTTGCTGGATATTGGCGAGGCGCACGTCTCGCCAATCACTACAGGTTTCGGCACGGTAAAGACGGCGCACGGCGTGTTGCCGGTTCCCGCGCCCGCCACGGCCGAGTTGCTGGCGGGATTGCCGCTGCGGCGCGGTGACATCGAGGCGGAACTTGTGACGCCCACAGGCGCGGCCATTTTGCGTGCTTGCGCCTCGGGTTTTGGCGGCTGGCCCGAGGGGATGCGCGTCGAACGGGCCGGATATGGAGCGGGCGGCAGGGAATTTCCAGGCCAGATGAATTGCCTGAGGGTGTTCCTGGGAACTCGATCCGTGGCGGGTGGCCAGGACCGCGCCGCGCCCGAGAAATCGCAATGCGGAGGCGCAAAATCCAAGTCTCTGCATCCGCAGATTCTCATCATTCTGCAAACAGAAATCGATGACATGTCGGGCCAGGTGTATTCGCACATCTTCGACCGGCTTTTCGCCTCGGGCGCGTTGGACGTTACGCTCTCGCCCATCCAGATGAAGAAAAACCGCCCGGGGGTTCGCATCGAGGTGCTTTGCGCGCCCGACCGCCAGGAGGAACTGGCGGCGATCCTTTTGCGCGAAACCACAACCTTCGGCATCAAAATCCGCACGGTTGAGCGCGTGTGCCTGGACCGCCGGTTCGATTCTGTCGAGACGCCCTATGGGGCCGTTCGCGTGAAAATCGGCCTGCTGGCAGGGGAAATCATAAAAGTCATGCCGGAATTCGAAGACTGCCGCCGCTTGGCGGACGAGCGTGGCGCCGCCTTCCTTGCGGTCCACGAAGCGGCCCGCGAGGCAATCACCCTGCGCATGAAGAGCGCAAAGCCTTTCTAGCTGCCAATTCCCGCCGGTGACGCCGCAACGGTCCACGCGGCAAATACAAGTTCCAGCGCATACAATTTCTCACTCGCAAAGGAGCCTTGCCATGCTTTTCCTATCCGCCCGGGAATCCGCGGCATGGAGCCGCGCCGCCGAGGAAATCATTGCGAAAAAGCTGCCTCCCAAAGATGTCCCGGCCGAGGTGCGCCCCAGCCTGGCGCCTGCTTTTCGCTATTATGCAGGCTCATTTCTGGCCGCGAAAGGGCAGGGAACTCTTGGCAAAGAATGGATGGCGGCGGGCGTCCGCGACGAAGAAGCCGCCGTGGGAATGAACACGTTTTTGTCCGCATTTCTGGAGCGCCATCAGGACCGGTTCGAGATGCCAGTTACTGTATTCGCCGATCCGCGCCCTTATATCCATTTCACAACGATTCCATTTTTTCACAAGTCGCGCCAGAATTTTGTGGCGCAGGCGGCGCGGTCGCTCCCGAATTTCAAGCGTCCGCTGCGGATCATGGACATCGGAACCGGCAATGGCGGCCTGCTTGTGATGCTGCTCAAGGGGCTTCAAGCGGCCGGCAACATCGCGGACATCGGCGAAATCCTGCTGATCGATCCTTTCCCCGCCATGCTCGATGTGGCGCGCGAAACCGTATCGAAGCCATTCCCTTCGGCGCCAATTCGGACGCTCGAAGCGCGCATCGAAAATACGGCCGATTCCATCGAAGGCCACTATGACGTGGCGCTCATGTCGCTTTCGTATCACCATATACCCATCGAAAAAAAGCGCGCCGGGCTGCGGGCGCTGCGCTCTCGCGCCGATCACTTTCTTTTGTTTGAACTCGACGCGAATCACGACACGCCGGAAATGCATTCGCCGGAACTCGCTCTTTCCATATACCAATCCTACGGTCCGATGATCGACGCGATCTTCGAGCACGACGCGCCCGTGCCAGTCGTCCAGGCCTGCGTGGACAATTTCCTGATGACGGAAATGATTTCGATGATGACGCAGCCGCGCGGCAAACGCACAGAATACCACATGCTTGTGCGGCAATGGGACGAGCTCTTCGCCGAATGCCTGGGGCCGGAGTTCAGCCGCCTGGCAAATGTTTCATGCCATTTTCAGGACAATATGAACGTATTCATGATGCACTACGGCAAGTAGGCGGCGAGCCGGGCGGCCCCCCCACCCCCAGGCGCGCGCCGGAAAGCGCCTCGGGGCAGACCTCTTTTACAGCCTGGAATAAATAATCGCGCTGGAAGACGTCCGGGTCCACGACGGCGCCGTTCCATGCCACAATATTCAAGTCAATGGTGCGCGGAGCAAATTTGTCGTCGTTGCGCGTGCGCCCGAGGGCGTCTTCGATTTCGCGAAGCCTTGCTCGCAATTCGTCGCGATCCATCGTGATTTCCAGCAGGACCGCGCCGTTGAGAAACCGCGGCTGGCCAGGCGGGCCGCCAACGGGATCGGTTTCGGCCCAATGCGATTCGGACACGATGCGTCCCAGGCGCGCAACGAATTCCACCGCCCTGGGAACGTGGTCTTGCGGGCGGATGTTGGAGCCGATAGCAATCACCACGCGGTTCATTTCATGCGCCGCCCTGTGCCTTGGTTCGCTGCTTTCCTCCCCGCTTTCCTTCCCGCTTGCCACCCTGTTGGCCATTCAAAGTGCCGTTCAGTGTGCCTCCCCGATTTCCGGCGGTTCGTTTGCGCCGTATTGCGCTGATCTCCGCGGAAACAGAATCCGTAAAACGAAGCGCGCCTGGCTTGTCCACTTCGACGCGCGCGCGCTCTATATGCGGATTTTCCATAATTAAATTCAGCACGCGCGAAGCCAGAGTTTCGATCAGCGAACAATTCGATTCTTCCACCATTTCGCTGATGCGTTTTGTGAGGGTTTTGTAATCCACGCCATGCTTGACAGAATCTGCTTCGACAGCCCGCGAGGCGTCGAATTCAATCTCCACATTCAATACAACATCTTGTTTTTTATCGCGCTCCCACTCCTTAAATCCAATAATGCAGCGCAGGCGCAAATTCTTTATGCGGATGATCATTCGATGGCTCCTTGGGGGAGTTGTGAGAAAAGAAGTGGGCAGTGGGCAGCGATCAGTGAGCAGAAAAGAAGAGTTGCGAGTTGTGTGTTGTGAGTTGTGAGAAAGAAAGGGGTCAGAGGGCAGTGAACAGTGGTCAGTGGGCGGTTTGATGCATGTGGTTGTTTAGGTCGTTTGGGTCCTTTGGGTCCCCTAGGTCCTTTATGTTCTTTGAATCGCGTGGCGAACGGCCTCCATGACGCGTTCGGGCGCGAGGGCTTCCATGCATGCGGGCGAGCCGGAGGGCGATTTGGGACAGCGGGCCAGGTAACAGGGCGCGCATTCAAGGTCGGTTGCGATAATTTCTCCCCGCCCGAATAGGCCTACTTCGCGGTGCGCCGTCGGGCCAAACAGCGCCACCACCGGGCGGCGCAAGGCGATGGCGAAGTGCATTCCAAGCGAGTCGGACGAAACAACGCAGTCGCACCGTTCGAGCAACGCCAGAAAATCCGCAATCGAGTTTCCGCATCCGGCGTCCCACAAGCGCGGATGCCCGACGCGCCGCAGAATTTCCGCATTGAACTCGCGTTCGCGCGGCCCGCCGACAATCATGCACGCGATTGGGCGGGCGTCTTGCGCCGATGCGGCCCCCGCCGCCCCCGCCGTTGCCGCCGGACTTTTCTGTAAAAGTCCCTGGATCAGCGCGCAAAATCCATCGACCGTCCATTGTTTTGTGGGGAAGCGGTCTCCGCAGCCCGTGTTGATGGCCACAACCCGCAAAGCAGCTGAGGATGCGCCATTTCCTCGCAGCGCCTGGGTGGATTCTTGCGCGCCATCTAGCTCTTGCGCAGCGGCCGCCTGTTCCCACGCGGCAAATCGCTCCGCGGCCCGCGCCCGTGCCCGTGGATCGGCCTCCAGCGCATATTCCTCGCCGCGATAAGGCAATTCCGCCATTTCAAACACAATCTCAGGAACGGTTTTTGTATTTTTGCGGAATTTGAGTTCGTCGCTGAGGCCAAGCCGCAGCGCATACAAACTCGCCTCATTGTATATCGAAAGCGTTCCGAATTGTGGATGCGGCGCGAAACCGCGCTTATCCGCGGCGCGCGTCCGGGCGGCCAGCGCCAGCGCCTCGGCGTCCTTGTCGAAATTCATCAGGAGATCGAATTGTTCGAGTTCAAGCGCGAGAATGTCCTCGATGCGCATGGCCAGGCGGCGGTCGATGCCCGGCGCGTGGCGCAGAATTTCCAGCGACTCGGGGGCGGTGATCCAGGTGATATGGCAGGGTGAATAACGCGCGCGCAAGGCGGGCAGGAGGCACAGCGTGCGAACGACGTCGCCCATCGCGCCCAATTTGATTATCAGAATGCGAAAACCCCTGGGTTCAAACCGTTCGCATTCAGCGCACAGTTCCCCGCGCCCGCACGGCTTGTATCCCGTATAGTGGCGGCAATCGTAACGAATATCTCCGGGGCGGATGTCCTCAGAATTGGGCACGAGTCGTTTGCCTTTTCAGGCCGGCCACATCCGCGGAAAGGAGAATCCCGCAAAAGGGAGGGAGGGGGCGGCCTGCTTTACCATTCCTTCTCGATGTAGTAGCGCAGAGTGCGCTTTTTCATCCAGCGAACCGCGATCAGATCATACAACGAGCGAAAGAGGCGGTTGCCGATGCCGTATTTGGAAATTCCCGCCGGGCGCGGACGATGGTTGACGGGCGCTTGCGTAACGCTGAAGCCTTCCATTTGAAACAGCGCCGGCAAAAAGCGGTGCATCCCGGTGTAGAGTTTGATTTTCGCGAGCGCCGAGCGGCGAATGACCTTGAGCGTGCATCCAACGTCGCGAATTCCGTCGTGAAGCACGGCGTCGCGAAAGCGGTTGGCAATGCGCGATGAAAGACGCCGCACCACCGTGTCGCGGCGGTTCCTGCGCCATCCGGCCACCATGTCGAACCCCTTGGCGGCGATTTCGAGCAGGCGCGGAATGTCGGCCGGATCGTTCTGGCGGTCGCCGTCGAGCAAGGCGATCCATTCGCCCCGCGCGGCGCGCATTCCGGCGTCCATTGCGGAGGTTTGACCGCAATTTTTGGCGAACTTCAGCACGCGGAGATTTGCATATTCTGCGCGGGATTCGAGGAGACGTTCGAGTGTTCCGTCGCGCGAACCATCGTCAACAATGACTATTTCCCACGGCTGGCTTAGCGCCGTCAGAGCCTGCCGGATTTCCTGCAGGAGGGGCTTGATGTTCGGCTCCTCATCCTTAACGGGCACAACTACGGAGAGGAAAGGCGCGGATGGTTCGCTCATGATCCTTGTTGCGGCTCAATGGCTCGGGAGAGATCGGAATATCGCGCATCCTTCAGCGATGCGGCACGTCTTGATTAGAATGGAAGCCTCGCGGAAGGCAAGGTCCAATCCGCTCGGGGCCATTGGCGCGGGCGAAAATCATTCCGCAAATTGGCAGACTTCCCGCTTGGTAAACCGGCGGGGGCGGATGTAGTCTCGGAATGTGTTGGCGAATCGAACACAAGGCGGACTTCCATGAAATGGGCTGGCGATTTTCCGGACAGCATTTTCCAGGGCTGCGGTGCTCCTTTCCACTTTCGCGCCAGCGGCCTTCGTTTGACCTGTGGAGTTCTCTTCTTCGCGGTTTTTGCCATTCCGGCATTCGCGCTCCACTGGACCGTCACAGAACTGGATGGCGAAGCCACGTATGTCATCAAACACGGGGATGCGCCCAAACCTATCTTCGTGGGCCTGAATCTGCCCCAGGGCGCCTATATCCGCGTCACATCCGGGCGTGGCGTTACCTTGAGGTCCGGAGAGGAACGTGAGTTTATAGGCGATCGCTATGGAACTTTGTTGCGGCGGGCGCCAGGCGACGGCTACCCGGTGTTTGCCGGCGTGCCTTCGGAAACACCGTTTCCCGGCGCTCCCCCGTCCGCTCCTCAGGAACCTGCGCAGACGCCCGCGGCAGACCAGCCGGAACCGGGCAGCGTGACCGATGATTCTTCGCCAGAGCTTCGTTCCGGGGTATTGGCGCGCTATCAGGAGCGGTTGCAGGAACTGCGGAAGAAGGCGCTGCCGGATCAGAACATCGAGCGCTCTGTGCGCCCCCGCACGCGCGGTCCGCAGCCGCCAGATGGGCTTCAGGCTGGAGCATCTTCCTCAGCCTTGGCTCCAGCCAAAACCCAAATCCCGCCGCCTTCCGCGCAGGATGCCATCGAGGTTCTCGCCGGACGGCAGGCCGCCTTGGGCGAAGACTCGGTGCGAAGCATTCCGCGAGGCAAACCCGCCGAAAACCGGGCTGGCCTTCCGGAGGCGCTGCAAATGCCCGGCGCGGGGGGAGCATCGCGCGATACACTGCAAATCCTTTGGCCGCCCAACGGAGTTCGCGTAGTGGCGCCGCCGTCGATTGTGCGCTATGCGGCATCGAAGGGCGCGGTTCCCAGCGCCATTGAATTGCGCACGGCTGGCGGCGCGCCCATTTTGCGAATTCCTCTGGGACCCGCCGAGCAGGGGGAATTGACTTTGCCCGAGCTGGCGCTCTTTGCCTCGCCCGGAGAATCGTATCGAATCGCCGTGGAGTGGAAGGATTCCAAAGGAACGCTAAATACGTCCGAATCGGGATTCGAGGTTTTGGCTGTCGAGCAGCGCCGCCGCCTCGGGCGCGACCTGTTGCGGTTGCACGATTCGCTCGGAAGTTTATGGAACGAGAAAGAGGGAATCCTGCTTCGCGCCGTCGCTTTCGCGGAATGCAACTGCCAGGGCGAGGCCACGGAACTGCTGCTGCGTTATCGCGCGCTCGCGCCGGGCGATCCCGAGGTTCATTATATTTTGAGTTACTATTTCAAGGAAATGGACCAGCCTGCGCGCGCCGAGGCGGCGCTTTCGCTGGCGCAGGCCATGCGCTGATCCTTCCCACCTCTAGGCTTCGTATATCTTTTTCGCTTCGGGGTCGTGTTCGAGGATGTTGCGCGTGTAGAGCGCGGCGCTGATGAGGGCCAGGCGTTTGCGCGGAGCCGGCAATCCCCGGTAGGACGCCACAGGCAGCATCCATTGCAGCAGCGCGAGCCAGTAAGGAACCATGTTGGTCTCGAAAAGAACAGTGGTTTTGGCATATTCGCGCAAACGGCAAATCAAACGGTGCGCCTTGGGGATCATGGGGTCGTTGCCGGAATAGCGCAGCGGCGGCGCTTCGCCCAGGGCCTTTTGCTCCGCAAGTCCCGCCTGGAATTCGGCGGCGTGGCGGATGTCTTCATCCGTCTTCACGCGCGCCAGTTCGAAGAGGAAAACCGGCTCCAGACGCGCGAAATCCGATACGATATTGCGAGTCCGCGTCTCGGAAAAATCGATTACGAACACATTGTCGCGCTCGTCGATCAGGATGTTTTGCAGATTCAGATCGCCGTGATTAATGCCCGAATACCACAGGATTGCATGATCGCGGCGCGCGGGAAATATATGTTTGAGCGCGTAATATGGATTGGGCAACGTCGCGCCGAGTTCCGGGCATTCGATTGTCTTTTGGTCGGGCGGGGCGTTCATTTCTGTGCGAGCGTCGTCGAGCAGGTTCGGGAACAGAATTGTTGAAGGCGTATGCTCGGCGTAGGGGCAGACGCGCTCCCATCGCGGCTGGCCATACCAGGGCTTGAGCACATCGGTGAAAATCCGGTCGAAAATCGGCAGCAATTCCTCGGCGGAACGGCTAATAGCCCGCTCTCGCATCCAGGCCAGGCGGCTGTCCGGCCCCGATACGCCGACGAAATTGTAGCAGATCGCCGCCCAGTCGCCCCAGGCCGCCGAGCCGAGAATCACCGTGCTGTTATTGAGGATGTAGTCCTGCACATAGCGGCGCCAGGCTTCTTCTTCGCGCCTCACGTTTTCCAGCGAGCCGATCTTCAGCACCATCGGCAGCAAACGGCGCCCTTGCGCGTCGAAACCAGTGGCGTGATACGTGCTCGCCGAAAATCCGCCGTGGAGCGGCGTCAGATCGACGCGGCTGCATTTTTCGAAGATGCGGCGCGTGAGGATTTCCCATTCGTCGCGGAATTTTTCCCCGGCTGGATATTGGATTTTCAGGCGGCGCTGGGCGCTCGAGCGCGCCGAGGCCGGCAAGTAAACCAGAATGACCGCGCGCGTTACATGCACAGACTTGGGATTCAGGCGCGCCGCATGGCTCAGCGATTCCAGTTTGAGCGCCGCTGTAATTGCCTCGGGCGATCCGCCGCGTGGGAAAGCCGAACCAGGCGAAAGGCGGATGCCCTGGAGGCGCATAAACGTTTCGCCGCCGGACGCGGGCGCGTCCGCGGCCTGTTCCAGGATGCGCGCGGCGCGAAATGGCGAATCCTCCGGCGCGGCGCGAAGAGCCTTCGCATCGCCCGCCAGTCCGATGAAAAAGAGATCGGCCACATGCGCGTCTTCCGTGGCTGCCAGGGCCGCCACGCCGAGAATTGGCGCTCCGGCGCGGCCCAATTCGCCCCGAAGGCTCATCAAGTCGGCCATCAGCGCGTTCAAGTCGAACGATTCGCTGGATCGCACGTCCACAAAGGCCGCTGGGGCGCCAGAGATGCCCAGGGCGCGGCGGACATAGACCACCGTTTCGCGGGGCCGCGTGGTGACGATGAAATCAGGCGATTGCGCGCCGCTTGCGCCGCTCGCAACGCCAGATCCGCCCGCGCCCGGCGCGCCGGCTTCGGGGGCCACTGCCGCGCACCGGCCCGCCGTAACGAGAACGCCTGATGCCTCGGCCGCCTGCTCGCGCGATCCGCCAAATCCGCCCTCGCCAATTGCAAATCCCAGTTCTTCCAAGTTGGCGGCGATCATTTCGGCCGAACCGGGGGCCGCCTCCTTCGCGGCTTCCCCCGCCCATTCGCCCCAAATGTCCAGATGCGAAGCGCCGCCCTCGCCGCGCTGAATGGCAAAACGCCGCGAGCCGATGGTTTTTTCCGCGGCGCTTTCGCCCGAGGCGCGCAGACGCGCGATGAGTTCACGAGCCTCCGCGGCATTGTCCGCGCGCCGGAATTCTTCGAGCAATCCTGTGGCTTCGAGCACAAATTCGACGGCGGGCGCAAGCGCGGCGAGGATGAGGCAGCCCTTGCGCGCGCGAAGGGCTTTTTCCGCCGCCACCAGCGCACGGACGCCCGCGCTCGACAAATACTCGACGCCCGCCATGTCCACGATCCAGCGCGGAGTGGAGGCATCGGCAAAAAGCGGCGCGGTTTCGCGTTCGAAGACAGCGGCGCCTTGTCCGTCGAACCGCCCGGCGGCGCACACAACGGCCCCGCTGAGTTCCGGCTCGCGCGTCACGCGAATATCGAGCATGATGCTACTCCTTTATTCCTTTTTACGAAGCGCCTCGATGGCTTCCTGCGCGGAGGCAAACATCGGGAACAGCGGAGCAAATCCCGCAATGTCAAACACCTCGCGCACATGATCCTTCAGCGAGCAAAGGACCAGGCGCCCGCCTGTTGCGCCGAGTTTCTTCAGCGCCATCAACATCACGCGCAGCCCCGAGCTGCTGATATAATCCAGTTCGGCAAAGTCGATAATCATGGCGTGCGCGCCCGCCTCGATCGCCGCGGAAAGCCGCTCGGACAAATCGCCCGAACTGGCCGCATCCAGCCGCCCTTTCATAACGATAATCGGCACATTCGCTTCTTTGCGTTCTGTGATTTCCATACGTTTCCTCGCGTTACGATTCTCTCAGGGATTTGCGCATTCTCAGGCGGTTTTTGCCTTCGCGGCGCTCATAGTCCAGGCCTGTCATGGTTTGGCGCACCAGATGAATTCCCAGCCCCCCGATCGGGCGGTCCTCGATGGACTGCTTCAGATTCGGCTCAGGCGCGGCCAGTGGGTTGAATTCTCTGCCGTCGTCTTCGATTTCCACAACCGCTTCACCATTTTCGGCTCCGAGGGCGATTGTGAATTCATGCGCCGCGCCGTCCGACCAAGCATACTTGATAACGTTTGTCGCCATTTCCTCGACGGCAAGTTTCAGATGATACAGGCATTTGCGATCCATGCCATGCTGTGTGCCAAATGCATCGAGAATGTCATGCAAACGGTCGATTTCCGTCATTTCATTGCGGAAGGCCAGGCGCTCGATTTCAGGCATTGTAGCGGACGGCGAGAGTAGTGATGTCATCGCTTTGGGGCGCCCCCGCCGCGAACGACTTCACCTCTCGCACAACCTCCTCGGTCAATTGGCGCGCCGGAGCGTCCTGATTTTTCTCGAGCGTGGCGCGAAGGCGCTCCTCAAGGAAAAATCCGTTGTCCACGCTGTCCGCCTCCGTCACCCCGTCCGTGTAAAGAAACAGACCGTCGCCTGGCTCGAATTGCATGGTCCGGACAGTATATTTTCGATCCGGGAACATGCCCAGGGCCATTCCGCCGCTTTTTTCGATAAACTCCACCCGCCTTGCGGCGCGCCGGAGCACAAAGGGCGGATTGTGTCCCGCATTGCTGAACTGCATCTCGCCTGTCCGCGTGTTCAGAATGCCATAAAACAAAGTTACAAACATCGAGGATTCGTTGTCTTCGCACAACAGGTTGTTCACCTTGGCCAGGCACTCGTTTGCCGCCGTGCCGCTAATCGCTTCGGCTTTGAGCAGCGTCCGGCTGACCATCATGAACATAGCCGCTGGAATGCCTTTGCCCGAAACGTCCGCAATCACAATGCCCATCTGGTCGTCGTTGATGAAGAAAAAATCATAGAAATCGCCGCCCACTTCCTTGGCGGGGATCATGCGCGCATGGAGGTCGATGGTGGGGTGTCCGTCGAATGGTGAGAATTTGCGTGGCAAAATTGCCTGCTGCATCTCGCGGGCGACGTCGAGTTCGTGATGAATCGCCTCGAGCTGTTCATGCTCCGCCATCGCGTGCTTCAACTCGGTGATCAGGCTTGTGGTTTTCTGGATTGTGATTTCGAGATCGCGGAAATCGATTGGTTTCGTGAGAAAATCAAAAGCCCCCCGGTTCATCGCTGTGCGGATGTTGTCGAGGTCTCCGTATGCGGAAATGATGACCGATTTCAGGACCCGCTCCAATTCATTGATCTTCACGAGCAGGGTCAGGCCATCCATCTCGGGCATGTTGATGTCCGTCAGGACAATATCGATGTTGTGGTCGGCGCAAAGGGCGCTAAAGGCTTCCACGCCGTTGTGGGCGAAGCAAAAATCGTATTCGCCCTCGCGAATCTGGCGCCGAAACTTCTGACGGATCAGAAGTTCGAGGTCCGGCTCATCATCCACAACTAAAATGCGAATGGACATGTCACAGGCTCCGTCCCGAGCAGAGGCAATCGAGCAACGCGCTCATGCGTCGTGAATTTTCCGCATGAGCGGCTCAAAATCAATCGGCTTGGTTATATAATCGTCCGCGCCGAACTCCTTGGCCTTTTGGAAGTTTTCGTCGTCGCTATAGGCCGTTATCATGAACACCTTGCGCTCAGGCAGTTCGGATTTGAGTATTTTCAGGAGTTCGAGGCCGGTCATGCCGGGCATGTTGATGTCCGAAAGGATCAGGACAAGTTCGGCCAGCGATCCATCGCGCTGCAGCAATTCAAGCGCTTCTTCGCCCGAGAAAGCGAAGAGAATTTCGATTTCTCCCGAGCGAATTTCCCGGCGGAATTTCTGCTCGAAGAGCAGCTTCACATCCGGCTCGTCGTCCACTACCAGCAACTTCTTGGCCATGCGTGTTATTCTCCGCCTGGCGTGGATTTTGGAATTCTGAAAATGAATTCCGTGTATTGCCCCGGCTCCGATTCGATGCGTATGTCGCCCCCATGCTCGCGCACGATGATGTCATAAGTAATGGAAAGGCCCAGTCCCGTGCCTTTGCCTGTGGGCTTTGTCGTGAAGAACGGCGTAAAAATTTTCTCGCGCAGTTCGGGCGGAATGCCCATGCCATTGTCGCGCATGCGAATTTCATACGAGCCGTTCAGGCTTTTCGTGCTCACGCGGATGGTGGGCATGAAGTCCGAGTCTTTCGTCTCGCGCTTTTTCTCGTTTGCCGCGTAGCATCCATTGTTCACTACATTCAGAATGGCGCGGCTCATATCTTGCGGAACCACATCGACCGTTCCCACCTCGGGATCCATGTCCATCTCGATCTTGACGTTGAACGTCGTGTCTTGCGCGCGCAAGCCATGATAGGCCAGGTTCACGTATTCCGTCACGAGGGCATTGATGTCTGTGGGACGCCGCTCGCCTGCTTTTCCGCGCGAATGAAGAAGCATTCCACGCACAATGCTGTCTGCCCGCTTTCCGTGTTCCTGGATTTTGCGGACGTTTTGCTCCAGGCTTGCCACTACATCCTCGATGTCGGCCAGAGTGTTTGCATCCGCCGCGCCTGCCGCTCGGAGTTTTTCGACGATCTCGCGCATTTCGGCGCACAGGTCCGCGCTCAGTTCGGCGAAATTGTTCACGAAATTCAGCGGATTTTTAATTTCATGGGCAATTCCGGCCGTCAGTCCGCCGAGCGACGCCATCTTTTCCTGCATGACGATCTGGTTTTGCATGTCCTTCAAGCGGGAGAGGGCCTGTTCGAGCTGCGAGTTTCGCACGCGCAATTCCTGTGTGCGTTCCTCGACCAGGCCGTCCAATTGCTCGTTTTGTTTGCGCAATTCGCCCAGAAGACGCGCGTTTTCCTTGAATATGCGCGAGATGGCCACCACCCACGGACGCCACGGCTCGGGCACCTTGGGCGCGGGCGCATCCGGCTCCTGGCACGCTCGCGCGATGTGCCCCACCAACTGCTCCGCCGGACGGATGAATTCATTGCGCGTTGTGCTGTTGGCGATTACGAGCATCACTGTCATGCCGCCCAGCAGGATGATCAGAATGAGAATCGATTCGGAGATAAGCGACATGATGATCGGTTTTCGCGGCGCAAGGCAGACAAGCCGCCACGGAGCCGTTTTCAGCGGAAGATAAAAGAACAGCGTATCGCCCAGGTGGACCGTTGTCAGCGGCTCCACCTGGAACAACTTGTCGATCTGCACCTGCGTGGCCGGCGGGAACGCGGCCTGGATCGACTTCACTTCCTTGTCCGACGACTTTACCAGCCACGGATGCGCCAGAAGTTGATTGCGTTCATCCACAAGAAAAAGCGTGGCGTTGCGGTAAGGATAGCGCTTCACAAAGCGGCTGAGGAAATCCAGCGTGAGATCGAGCGCAACTGTTCCGCGGAACTTGCCGTGTTCATAGACCGGGGCGCCGCATGTTACCATGAGTCCCTGGCCCGCCTGGTCGATATATGTGCGTGTCCAGAACCGCCGCCGCCCGGGATTGCGCGCGGGAGTTCCCAATTGGTAAAATTCCTGGTTCAAGGTATCCGCATTGAAATGATATTCCGAGGAGGGAACCCAGGGATAAATCGCGATGAACTCTTCGCTCGACGTGTAATAGGTCCACGCCGCGCTGCGGATGTTCATTTTTGCGATTTCAAAAATAGGATTGAGGGCCGCCGACATTTCCAACTCGCGGTGGAATGTGTCCGACCGCCCTTCAAGCGGCTCGAACCCGCTGATGTTCGCCACTGTGGCCGTGGTGAATGGATCGGGAACATTGTCGAGCGCGAAATAGTTTGTGCCCGGAACCATGCGAATCTGGCCGACAAGTTCGCCGGGCGCGGGCGCATCCGGATGCTCGGACAAATAGCGCTCCGCGAGTCTTCGCATCGCATCCACATGATCCGTGGCGCTGTTTAGCGTGTTGTCCAGGCCAAGCGCCGTTTCGGCGCACTGGTCCTTCATCAGGCGCAGCGTGTGCAGATATTGCGTTCGCACCTGGATAAAAAACAGCCCGACCGCGCCCACAAAGATCACCGCGAAGGTGATTTTCATGATGCGATTGTAACGGCGGAAAAAGTCCATGGAGGCAGGAAAATAAAGGAAGGACTTGAAGTCGGACGGCGCTCTGGCAGCTCGCCGCGGCCTGATAGCCTATTGGGGAAGCGTATGGGAATGGAGAAAGAAGTGGCTTACTTCTTTTCGTTCTTTTTTTCTTTGGCGGCTTCTATTTTCTTGCACTTTTCGGCGTCGCGCGCCACCCAGTCCGCCAGCGCCTCGCAGGTCGAGGGATAAAACGCCAGCGCCTCATCCAGGTGCGTGAGCGTGAAAGCCGTGAAGATATAAGGTTCGGGCCGGACAAGGCGCAACTCGCCTCGCGTGGCCATCAGGTTTTTCTGAAGTTCCAGAATGGCCCGCAACCCTGCGCTGCATATAAAAGCAAGTTCGCTCAGGTCCACAACGAAGTATCCGAATCCCTTGTCGCGATACTGCTGAAAGCACGCCCGAACCATGTCCACCTCGGGCTGTTTGAGAAGGCCGCCCAGAGAAATCAAAGCCACCTGGCCGACTTTAAGGCAATTAAGTTCCATAGATCATGCGCCGCCTTGTATGATTTCGAGTTCGAGATTGCACGAATTCAATAGTGATTGGCGGGCAGATTCCCGGCATTCGCAGGCATGGGCGGGTTGAGGCCGCCGCCTGTCTGCCAGCCCGCCAGTCCACAGGTTCGATCAGGCCTTGCCTTTCAGGAATTCCAAGGCATCTTCCTGGCCTTGGAAAATCTTAAACACCTCATCCAGGCCGGCGAATTGGAACACTTCCTCGACGGAGATGTTCATGCGCGCCAAGGCAAGGCGTCCGCCATTGCTTTGAAGGGTCTTGAGCAGTTGCACAAGCACCCGCAATCCGCTCGAACTGATGTAATCCACCGCCTGAAAATCCAGCAGGAGCCTCCGTCCAGCCACGCTCCCCTTAAGCAGGCCATTGAAAAAGGCGTCCACTGTTTCCGCACCCGCCAAGTCCAAGCGCCCCTTCAGCGCGATGACACTGATTTCGCCGTCTTCCTGAATTCCAATTTGCATCGGACTGCACCTCGCGGATAAATAGAGGCCCTTGCCTGCATCCATGCCCTTCTTTTGTTCACTGCGGCATTCAACCTGTCAATCCGGGACTTTTCCATCTCGTAAGGGCTGGTCCGCAGGTTCGCGCTTGGAATGGCGGCGACGCGCCTTCTGCATCTCGCCAGGCGAGGGCGGTTTCCGTTCCAATTCGCTCTACCTGTTTATTTTATCCAGCTGTTTGGAAAACTCCACGAACAGGATGGTTGTATCTCCCGCAATGGCCACGCCGTCAGGATTTTGCAGTCCCTTGGCCGCTGCTCCGGGATAGTATTTTTCCAGCAAGTCCGGCGGAACAATCGGAACACCATTGTGAACCTCAACCATCAGTGTGTGCCCTTTTGCCATTGGAAGGAATTTCTCATAATCGCTGTTGAAGGATTTGCGAACCATAAACCCATGTTCGGTGGCCATTTGCGTCATGGCTTGGTAGTATGGCGAATTGCCAGCGATAAACGCCAAAGAAGCCAGAGAAAATCCCCCGTTCGCATCCACTGGCAGCAACGATTCGTCCAGTGCGCCGAAATAGGCCTTTGTCTGTTCCTGCCATTCCTGCCACTGAAGCGACAGTATCATGCCTTTGGGATCGTTGCCTTTGTCGTAGGCAAAGCGATTGCCCGGAAGGATGCGCATCCTGGGAGAGTAGTCTCCATATAGCATTTTGCCACCGGGGTCCAGAACCATCCATTTCCCGTCCACATAGACTTCGAGAAAAACATGACCCGACCAGGAGTCGAATGGGCGCCCCTTTTTGAAATCCCAAATCCAGGCGACATCCATTGTCTTGACCCATAGCGCGGGGATCCCCGCCGCTTTCAGCAAGACGCCACAAAAAATGCCCTGATCCGCGCATCCGCCGAAGGCCTTTTCCCGCATTACATCGTCGAAATTGCGCCATACGTATGCCTTGGCGGTGTCGTATTTCAGGTTGGCGTCCATCCACGCGAGCACGTTCTTGATCGTGGCCGGAGCGGAACTGCCCTTGAGCGATAACGCGAGGGAAGTGATTTGATCCCGGTTCCCAAGAGTATCCACAATCTCAAGGTATTTTGCGGGTGTTGAGTAATCGATGGAATCGACGGACGGCTTTCCGGCATACGAAACGCCCGCGCAAAGAACAGCGGCCAGAAGGAGCGAATTGGTTTTCACAATAGCGCGCCTTTCTTTGAGGATTGGAAATCGCCAGCGAATGATTATGGCTTGATTCGGCGTCGAATCCCGGCCAGCAAAGCAATGGATGAAATGCGGATGGAACCGCAAGGAGTAAGAATGATTCCTGAAAACAAAAAGGGATGAAATAAACAAGAATGAACATCGAGTTTTCCCCCGAAGTGCAAAAAGGCCGCGAGGCGGGGCGCGCCATCGTCGCGCTCGAAAGCGTCATTGTGGCGCATGGCTTGCCATCGCCCGCAAACCTGGAAACCGCTGTGCATTGCGAAGACATTGTGCGACGCGCCGGATGCGTTCCGGCCACGCTGGCGCTGCGCGAAGGCGTCGTGCGGGCGGGGCTTTTGCCCGAGGAAATCGAGCGCCTGGCCCGCGAGCGCAAGTCAGTCAAAGCTAATCTCTCCAATATGGCGGCGGTTCTGGCCAGCGGCGGATGGGGCGCAACGACGGTGGGCGCGAGCGTCTGGATTTGCCATCGCGCGGGAATCTCAGTGCTCGTTACGGGCGGCATCGGCGGTGTGCACCGCGGATTCGCGGAATCCTTTGATATTTCCTCGGATTTGACTGCACTGTCGCGCTTTCCAGTGCTCGTGGCCGCCGCTGGGGTGAAGTCGCTGCTCGATGTCGGCGCGACGCGCGAACGCCTCGAAACTCTTGGGATTCCCATCCTCGGATGGCGGACGGACACCTTCCCGCGTTTTTATATTCGCGAAAGCCGATACAGCGTCGATGCCCGAGTGGAAACCGCCGACGAGGTGGCCCGCATCGCGCGCGTTCATTGGGCGGCGGGCGGCGCGGGAATTCTGCTCGCTATCCCTTGTCCGAAAGCCCAGTCGCTGAAGGAACGCGAGGTCGAGGAAGCGCTCGCCCGCGCCGAAGCCGAACGCAAACAGGCGGCTAAACCTGTCGAGGGGCGCGACGTCACGCCGTTCCTCCTCGACCGCCTGCATCACCACACGCAAAACCGTTCCATCGAGGCGAACATCGCGCTCATCACGCACAACGCCGAAGTTGGCTCGCGCGTGGCCCGCGCCCTCTCCCGCGAAGCGAAATAATTCTGCATACGATGATATATCGGGCGGAAATGATGTGAAAACGCCGTCGTCCGTAATGTGGCCTTGCCGGTGGCGCCGCGCCGTTGTAAGCGCTTACGTTGACTCTGGGAGCGCCAGGCCCCACTCTGGCACATTGTCCAAAATGGGCGCCCCCTTGCCGCAATTGGCGCCCGCCCCACCACGGAGAATTATCAATGGCTTCTTCACGATCCGCCGCCTTATCGAAATCCGCCTCCGCTTCCTCGCGTTCTTCCACCGCCCCGCGTTCCGCCACTGCTCCGCACTCCGCTAACCGCTCGCTTCTTTTGGGCCTCGATATTGGCACCACGGGCGTGAAGGGATTGCTCATGCGCCCCGACGGCACGGTCCTCGCCACGCACGTCGAGGAATATCCGCTGCTCCTTCCCAAACCGGGCTGGGCTGAGCAGGACGCCGAGGAATGGTGGCGCGCCACAGCACGGGCCTGCCGGGCGCTTATCGGGCGCGCGGGCGCGGAGGGGCGCGATGTGGCCGCACTCAGTTTCTCGGGCCAGATGCACGGGCTGGTATGCCTCGACGCCGCCCAGCGTCCGCTGCGTCCGGCGATTTTGTGGTGCGATCAGCGCACGACCGCCGAATGCCGCCGCATCACGCAGGCGATTGGGTTCAAGCGCCTCCTGCGCACCGTGGGCAATCCCGCGCTCGAAGGCTTCACGCTGCCGAAAATCCTGTGGATGAAACGCAACGAACCGGCCGTGTATCGCCAGACGCGCCTGATGCTCCTGCCCAAGGATTTTGTGCGCCTGCGCATGACGGGCCGCGCGGCCATCGACGCCAGCGACGCGGCGGGCACGATCGCGATGGACATCTCGAAAAAGGCCTGGGCGGCGGACATCCTGAAGGATTTGGGGATCGACGCGGGCCTCCTGCCTGAAATCATCGAGGCGACCGTTGCGGCGGGGACGCTCACGGACGAGGCGGCGCGCGCGTGCGGCCTCGCGCCTGGAACGCCCGTTATCGCAGGCGGGGCCGACAACGCCTGCGCCGCCGTCGGCAACGGCATCACGCGCGAGGGGCTGGTGGCCGTTTCGACCGGCACGTCGGGCACAGTGATCGCCCCGACGGCGCGTCCATTGCGCGATCCCGCCGGGCGCGCGCACACATTCAACCATGCCGTGCCGGAGCTGTGGTATGTGATGGGCGTTATGCTTTCGGCGGGCGGGTCGCTGCGCTGGTGGCGCGATGAATTTGGCGGTCCCGAACGCCTCGTCGCCGCGTCCTGCGGCCTGGACCCCTACGAATTGATGGGCCGCGAGGCGGAACGAGTGGCGCCGGGGTGCGAGGGCGCGATGTGGCTGCCTTATCTCACGGGCGAGCGCACGCCGCACGCCGATGCCAATGCGCGGGGCGTTTTGTTTGGACTTTCGGCCCGCCACACGCGCGGACACGCCATTCGCGCCGTCATGGAAGGCGTGGCGTTTGGACTGCGCGACAGCCTCGAGATCATCCGCGCGCTGAAAATCCCCATCGAGGAAATCCGCCTGACCGGCGGCGGCGCGCGCAGTGCGCTGTGGCGTCAGATTCAGGCCGACGTGTTTGGATCACCCGTCACCGTGCTACGCGGCAACGAAGGCCCTGCGTTTGGCGCGGCCATTCTTGCCGGAGTCGGCGCGGACGTGTATCCGTCATGCGACGCCGCCGCCCGCCGACTGCTCGCGCCGGACAAAAAGGGCAACAAAACTGTAAAAGGTGAAGTCGTGGAGCCGATTGCGAAGAACGTCGCGCTTTACGACCGCCTTTACGGCGTGTATCGCGACCTCTACCGTGCGCTAAAGCCATCCTTCGACGCCGCGGCGAAGATTGTCTCGGATTGATTGTTGTTTGCCTTCTATGCCAGAATTATCGCTGTGCGCCGAATTGTGGCCGGCGCATTGGGGTGTTTTTGCGCCGCAACGGCGAGAAATGCGAGCCTCCTGTTCTGCCCATTCCGCCTGGCATCGGAAGGATATTGAGAATCTATGACCAAATTGCTTGAAAATCAAACGAGCCTGATCCTTTGGGGAGGCCGCGGGATTGGCCGGGCCGTAACACTCGCCTTGGCGCGCAATGGTTCCGCTGTGGCTTTTGTGGACCCCGATTCCGGCGAAGTGGACAAAGTCGGGACGTTGCTTTTCACGAAAAAGGCGGATTCGCTCGGGATTACGGCGGCGGGATTGGCGTCGCTCGAAGCGGATGCCTTTTCCGAAGCGCTCGATACGGCGTGCGATCAGGCGGCGGGCGGATTTCAGTTTTTCCACCGCGCCGTGATTTGCGCCGGAATGGACGCGCGGTTCTGGGGAGGTTCAGGCGGCGCGGACGAAGCTGCTCCGGGCGCCAAGGCGGGCAGCGAGGCGCGCGCACAGCGTCTGGACACAGCGGTTCAGCGTGTAATCCGGCTTATGGCGGGCCAGAAAAGCGGCGAGCGCGGGCATGTGCTGGCTCTTTGGCCGCTTGTGGCCGACGATTTCTCCGCGGGCGGAGCGGCGCGCGCGGTCCAGACAGGGATGGCTGTTCTCAATCGCTGCCGCGATGAGGCGGCGCGCCGGGGCATTGGCCTGACCATCGTCCGCATTGGCGCTTCCGAGGCAAATCCGTGGTCATCGCCTGGGGTCGGCGGCGCGGCGGCGGCCGGAACGCCGGCTGAATCCGCCGGGCAGACCTCCGGAGCCATAGCGGCGGCCGTCGCGGCCGAAAGCCTGCGCCTTGGAGAAATTGCAGATGCCATCGCGCTTTTGGCCACGATGCCCCGCCGCGTGCTCGTGCGCGAAATTGTGCTCTCCGCATGGCCGGATGGGCCGGGGCGCGCGGGCAAATCGCGAAAATAGCTGGTTGTCTTGGAGCACCTTGCGGCTGGGGAACAGCGTGGGGCTTGCCGAAGAATGATACCAATTTCCCGTAATTCTGTTCCCTGAATTTGCTCTGAAGGAGCAAAAGA
>CAYUNT010000044.1:0-13273 GCA_964446285.1 uncultured Candidatus Sumerlaeota bacterium
TAATCATAGAAGGTTTGCGGAATTGTCCTGGGGCGCGCGGGGCAAAAAATCAGATCAGATCAGCGGCAATGTCAAAATGCGTTCAGATCGTGGCGCGCGCGAGCGCAAGGGCATTCACATCCCCCCCCAAAAAAAGCCGAACTCCCGCTTGCATAGGAACCGAATGCCGGGTTTGGATTCCGGGGATTGAATTGGGGGCGTTTTCCGGAAGGGAATGGAGACACAACCTGCATGTTCGCATAAAGGCGGATGGCAGCATGAAATTGACAGTTCTGGCAGCATGGATTGCGGGGATGGCAGCATGGAGCCTGATCCTTCCCCCGCAGGGTCTTGCGCGGACGGGCGGCAACGCAGGGGGCAAAGCCGCTTTGGCCATCGCACAAGTCGAAAACCTGATTATTGACAATTTCGGCGGCCCAGCGGAACGCCTCGGGGAAATCACGCTCGAGGACACAGTGTCTTCTCCGCTGCTTTCGCGCTCCGCCGCACCGGCAAGCGCAGGCGCCCGCGGCGCACTTCCTCTCCAATCCGTTCCCATCCGCGATCCGGATAGGGTCTGGGTGGAAGCCACGCTGACCTCGATGACGCTCGAAGAAAAAATCGGCCAGTTGATCGTCCCGTCGCAACACAGCATGGGCGAATCACTCATCAACGCCTATCATGTGGGGGGATTCGTTTTTACGGGCAACGGCCAGCAAGCGGCGGATATTGTTGCCACGACAAACCGCCTGCAAACTTTTATGGCCGCCCAGGAACCGCTGCAAACGCCGCTGTGGTTCGCCATTGACGCGGAGGCTGGCCTCGGGGCGCGTGTGGCGGACGCGACGATTTTCCCTATGCTGATGGCCTTTGGCGCGGCAAACGATACGGCGCTCATGGACGCGCTCGGGCGCGTGACGGCCCGCGAATGCCGCGCGGTTGGCGTGCAGGCCGCTTATGGCCCCGTGGCGGATGTGAATACGGAGCCGATCAACCCGATTATCTCGACTCGCGCGTTCGGCGACCGGCCCGAGTTGGTTTCGCGCCTGGCGCGCGAGTTTCTGCGCGGAGCGCGGGCCGAGGGATTGCTCTGCACACTCAAGCATTATCCGGGGCACGGCGCCACGACAGGCGACAGCCATAGCTCGCTGCCGACGGTCGATCTTCCGCTGGCCGAACTCGAGGCGATGCACATCAAACCGTATCGCGACCTGGCAGCCACAAACGACGCCGACCTGGTGATGACGGCGCATGTCTGGTATTCGCAAGTGATGCCAGATCAACCCTGGCCGGCCACCTTGGCGTCCATTTTCCTGACTGACATTCTGCGCGACGACATCGGTTTCAACGGCATCATCATTTCGGATTCGTTCAGCATGTCGGGCCTGACCCTTGCTATTCCGAGCGATGAGGAACGCGCCGTGGTGGGCATCGAGGCGGGGCTGGACGTAATCCTGATGCCGCCGGACGTGGGCCGGGCATTCAACGGAATCCGCGACGCCGCGCTATCGGGGCGGCTGCCAATCGAGCGGATCGAGGCGTCGGCGCGGCGTGTCCTCATCGCAAAAAGCCGCTCGGGACTGCCGGAAAACCGCATCACGGACCCGTTGCTCTACACACAGGTGCTTCAGCATCCGGATCATCTGGCAGCAGTAAGACAGGTGTGTGAAAAGGCATTCACCTGCGCAAAATATAATCTCGGGACACGGCCGGCCGTTTCATCGGATGACAAGGTCCTGCTTCTGGATTTGTCCGCTTCGACAACCATTTTCTACCGCTTTGCGAGTTCGTATTTCACCACGCCCTTCATGGCAGCGGTTCCCAACACAACCAAAACGACGGTATCAACAAGCATCGGATCGAGCAGCCGCCAGGCAATTGTGAATGATGCGCCCAACTACGACAAGGTAGTCATCGTCGGGCGCGACTGGACCAAAATTAACTCGAACAACCAAGTGCTGCTGATTAATGCCCTGACCGCGCTTGACGTGCCGGTGATCTACGTCGGTTTTGGCGCGCCGTATCATTATTCGCAAATCACCGATGTGGATGCATTCTATTGCGGTTATGCCACTGTGCCGGATATGCAAGAGGTTGCAGTCGAGGTGCTTCTCGGCCAAGCGCCCGCCCGCGGAACGCTCCCCGTCACCATCCCCGGCCTGGAACCGCCCGCCCATCTGGCGGGATGGGCGATACGCTGATCCTAAAACTGCCCTTGCACAATTGCCGCCTTCCAGTAAATGCCACCATGAAAAGGGTAAATGCGAAGTGAATACTTATCTCCGATTCCTTCAGGGAATTGCCGCAGGACTTGCAATATCATTGCTGTGCGCGTGTGGCGCGGGCGCAAAAGGCCCTGACAACGCCGCTTGCGCTACGAAACCGGCCCAAGGCGATGGGATGTTGCGCGTGGCCTGGCGGCTCCAGAGCCAGGAAAATGTATATGGATTCAACGTTTTGCGGGCAGATACAAACCAGGGGCCGTGGGTCCGGGTCAATAAGGAGGTCATTCCGGGGCATGGGTCCACGGGAGTGATGCACGAATATCAGTATTTTGACGAAGGGTTGACAATTGGCCAGACGTATTATTACCAAGTGGAGGAAATCACATTCGATGGGCGCACAGATAAAATTACCGATTCAATGGCGGGCAAGGCGAAACCGCGCGCGTATTACGAGGAAAAACTCAAGCAGGCCCGCCAGAATGAGGCTAAATCCGATGCGCCCTGAAGGCCGCATTTTTCCGCAAAATCCATCTTGCACGGCCCCCATACGCCGAAAATCTCCGCTTTTTTCTTCGAGATCGTTCTGGAGGCCAGCGTTCGCGGCGTTGCTCGCCCTTGCCGCCCTCTCGCCAGCCTGGGCGCGTTCGACGGAGGAAAAGTCCGCCACCATTACTCCGAGTTCCACTCCATCATCCTCTCCCAAGTCCGGCGCCGCAGCTGCGGCGGCCGTTGAAGCGCCATCGGGCGAAGTGGCCAAAATCGTCGTCAAGGAAGAAGGCATTTACCGCGTGGCTGCTTCCGATCTTTTGGCCGCGGGCGTGGCGCTCGACGGCGTGGAGACGCGGCGTATCAATCTTCTAAATTGTGGAAAGCCTGTCGCCATCCGTATTCGAGGCGGCGAAGACGGCCGCTTTGATTCCACAGACGCCATTGAGTTCTGGGGAACCTTCGCGCCCGGCGAAACCACAACGCGCGGCATGTATTCCGAGGAAAACGCTTATATTCTCACGCTGGACGCGGGCGAGCCATCGCGGCTTTTGGAAATGAATACGCCGCCCAAAGGCGCCTCGAACCTCTTCAAGGAAAAAGGCGTTTTTTTCCGCCGCGTTCACTGGGAAGACAATTATTACTTCCCGTTTTTTGAAAACGCGCGCGGAAACCCAACGGATTTCTTTTTCTGGAACATGCTCGACACGATGAGAAATGCCAACATGCGCCATTTCTTTTATTCGAGCGATCTGGGCGCTTGTGGAACGTCCGTCACGCTTCGCATAAAGGTCTATGGCCGGAGCGATCTTCCCGTGAATCCAGATCATCGCGTGGCGCTGTTTCTGAACGACAAGCCGGCCGGCAGTTTCGACTTCGATGGCGTTGTGGATTATGTATATGAAACCAATAAATTATCCGATGCCGCGCTGCTGGCGGCCGGGCAAAACACGCTGCGCATCGCGCTGCCGGGCGACCTTCCGGAAGCCATCCGCGTTTCGCCCGCGCTGAATGCCGGCGGGGCGGCGGGCGAAACGCCAAAGGCCTTCGATCAGATCATGCTCGACTGGTGCGAGATCGAGTATCCAGTCCGTTTTGCGGCCGCCGAAGACCAGTTCAATGCATTTGTCCGCGCGGGCGGTTCTTCTTCTAATTCATCGGCCCTGCGCGTGGAAGGATTTTCCAGCGCGCAGGTGACCGCCATCGACCGCGGCAACCAGCGCTTCCTGCCCGTGCGAATGGAATCGCTTGGGAATGGGCAATATGCCGCCGTTTTCCCCGTGCAGATCAATTCCCAGACACAGGTGGCGGCGGCGGGCGAATCGAAAATCCTGCGTCCGCTTCGCATCGAGCCATTGCGCGCGCGCGATCTGGTTGCTGAATTCAAAAACAAGGAACTCCTCATCATCTCGCATGAAAAATTCCTCGGCGCGCTCGATCCGCTTGTGAAACACAAGGTGTCGCGCGGCGTTGCCACAGGGCTGGTGGGAATCGGCGAGGTCTATAACCAGTGCAACTGGGGCGTCAAAGACCCCCAAGCCATTCGTAACCTGCTCAAGGGCATCAAGTCCGCCCCAGACAGCCGCCTCAAATACGTTCTGCTTGTGGGAACCGCCGCACAGGACCCGAAAAAACTCTCAGACCGCCCCGGCATTGACCTGATTCCGGTGAAATTCTTTCAATCCATAAATTTCGCGCCTTACGCCACAGACAACTGGTATGTGAGTTGGGAGGGCATTCAAGGCGAGCCGCAACTGGCGATTGGGCGCATCCCGGCGCGCAATGAATCCCAGGTGCAGAACGTCGTTGAGAAAATCATCGCCTTCGAAACCGCCGAGCACGACCGCGTGCCAAACCGAACCTTGCTCGTCGCCAGCGTCGAGCAAGGCTTCCAGGCAAAAATGGACGAGGTGGCGAAAAAAATTACGGAAGCGGCTCCGAAAATGGAGTTTATCCGCGCCTATGCCGACCCGAATACGCAAACAGACTCTGGGTATTTGAAGACGGTCTCGGACGCCATAGACGGCGGTGTCCGCATGGTTCTTTTCGGCGGTCACGGCGCGGCGCGTTACTGGCGCACGGGAATTCCAAACGAGGGGCGGCAGAATCTCTTCGATCCCGAACATGTGGCGAGCCTGCGCAATGAAGGCCGTTATCCGATTATACTAACGGCGACATGTTTCGCCACCTACTTCGATATTCCGCAAGAGGACGAAGCGATTGGCTTGCAACTGGTGCACCGGGCCAAGGGGGGCGGCGTGGCCATTGTCGGCTCCAACTACCGGAGTTTCTTTGATACCGACATGGATTTCGTGGCGCGTATGGTCCAATCGCTCTATTCGCCCCAGACGCGGACGCTCGGCGATGCTTTCCTTGAGGCAAAAAAGGCCATGCGGGATCGCGAGACCCGCGAATCCATCGCCCTGCTCGGCGACCCGTCGCTGGATACGGCATGGTTGAAGGAATGAAACGAGAAAAACCGTTGCCTGACGCCGCACATACCGAGCACGCACTTGTGAATCCGGAGCGCCCGGACCCCAAGTGGATCAGGCGTGCGGCGGAAATCATTCGCGCGGGAGGGCTGGTCGCTTTCCCGACGGAAACGGTCTATGGCCTGGGGGCGGATGCGCTGAATCCGGAGGCGGTGCGCGGGATTTTCGAAGCCAAAGGCCGCCCGGCCACCAATCCGCTGATTGTGCACGTGGAAGGCGCGGAGGAGGCCCGCCGTCTGGTCTTGCGCTGGCCAGAGGCGGCGGAGCGTCTGGCGAGGCGATTCTGGCCGGGGCCTCTGACGCTGATCCTCGAAAAAGCGCGCTGCGTCCCCGGGATCGTCACGGCGGGCGGCCCAACTGTGGCCATTCGCGCCCCGTCGCACCCGGTGGCGCGTGCCCTGATCCGCGCGGCGCGAACCCCCATCGCGGCCCCGAGCGCCAATCGCTCGATGCGCCTCTCCCCCACGCGCGCCGAGCACGTCATCGAACAGCTCGGCGGGCGCGTGGCGCTTGTGCTCGATGGCGGGCCGACGCCGGGCGGAATCGAATCCACTGTGCTCGATCTGGCCTCAGAAACACCGCGCGTGCTGCGCCCGGGGCCGATTGCGCCCTCTGCGCTCGATGTGGCGCTGGGACGGCGCATGTCCGCAGCGGCTGGCAAAGACAAGAGCGGGCACTCGGCGGATTTGCCAGAATCTGAGCCAGGTGCTGTGCGTTCCCCCGGCCTAATGGCCCGCCACTACGCTCCGAGGACTCCGCTCGAATGTATTGAGCCAGAGCCGCTGGACGGAATTCCCCGCGGAACCGCAGGCGCGGGAAAAGACAAAGCACACAAGGAACGCGCGGCAGGCGAGCCGCCGCCCGGATGGGCGCGTGTGCGCGAACTGCTCGCGCAGGGAAAGCGCGTTGGCTGGCTGGTTATCGGGTCCGACGCGCTTGCGGCGGCAGGTGGATTTTTCGCGGGGATTTGTGAACACTCTCCTTCCAATCTGATCTGTATGGCTCTGCCCGCCGACGCGCGCCAGTGTGAGGCCGAGCTCTATGCGTCGCTCCACCGCCTGGACGCCGAGGGGTTGGATTGCATCGTGGCCGCAATGCCGCCCGAGGGAGAGGCATGGATCGCCGTCCGCGACCGCTTGCGCCGCGCCTCTGCTCCGCCGTCAAGCGCGACACAAAATCAATAAGGCGCATATCTTCCGCGCCGAAAGGCGCGGCATCCGCATTTTTTCCTTGCACGGACAACGTGTTCTTCTTTGGCATCTTCGTGTGGCCAGCTCGATTGCTGGATTGTTTGCATGCGAGTTTTGCCGCCAATCCCTTTGCGATGCCGTTTTCATGCCAAAATCGCCCCAGCAGAATCCCTCGCCGCTAGCCCACGCAGCTGCCGCCCCGCAGCCGCCACAAGACGACGTTCCTTTCAGCCTGGCACGCTCCATCCGCAGCCGTTTCCAGCGATTTCGCATTGCGTGGCTGCATTTTTTCTACCGCCGTGATACGCAGGTGCGGCGCGTGCTTTGCTTGGATTACAAGTCCGAAGCGCTGGAAATCGCGCGCGGACTTTGGGCGGCGCGGTCCAACATCAAGTATCTGCGCGGCGATGCGCTGCGGCTTCCTTTTCCTGACAATGCTCTCGATGCCGTGTGCTTTATGGAGGCCCTCGAACATTTTGACAAACCCGCGGGCGAGTCGGTCCTGAAGGAAATCCGCCGCATCCTCAAGCCAAGCGGATGGCTTTTCGCCAGTATGCCTATTGCCTTCCGGCGCGCCGATGTCGAACGCGGACTAAAAAACCCAAGCCGCATTTACATCTGGCGCGAGCCGAAATTGCGCGAATTTCTCTCCGGCCTTTTTTCGCATTCGGAAATTATTTTACACTATTACTTCCACGCCCAAAAGTAAAGCAGGTTCCGCCCCTTTGACGCCGCCCTCCTCGCCGCTGATTTCCGTGCTCCTATCTGTGAAAAACGGGATGCCTCATTTCCCCGGGGCCGTTCGTTCTGTATTGAAACAGACCGAGCGCGATTTCGAACTGCTTCTCATGGACGATGGTTCGACAGACGGCACCGCCGGGGCGATCGAACGCTTTGCGCGCGAAGACGCTCGGGTGCGAATGTTCCGCCATTCCAAGCCGCTCGGGCTGACGCGCTCGCTCAACGAGTTGCTTGCGGAGGCGCGCGGCGTCTATATCGCGCGCCAGGACAGCGACGACATGTCCGCGCGGCGGCGGTTCGAGTTTCAGCGGCGGTTCCTCGATCAACATCCCACGCTCCTGGCCGCTATATGCAGTTATTGGTATATAACGGAAGCGGGCCGTCCGGTGTGTGTGCAGCGCCTGCCTGCTGATCCCGTCGAATTGCGCGCCTTTCTTGAACGCACGAACAAGGCGTGCCACGGAACCTTCTTTTTCCGCGCGGAGGCGCTCCGCAAATTGGGCGGATACCGCGAGGATTTTCCCCTTTCGCAAGATTACGAGCTCCTTTTGCGTGCGTTCAAAAATGGTGAGGTGGCCTGCCTTCGCGAGCCACTTTACGGATTTCGCCTCTCGCCCGATTCACTAACGTTTCGCAATCCGCTCCGCCAGAAAGCTTATTTGGACAAGGCGCGCCACATTCACCTTGGCGGCCCCGCGCCCGCGCGATTTGATTTCGATCCCGCGCCGCCACGCCTTGCAGAGGCCGCCTACGCCGTCCGCGTGGGCACCATGTTTCTTTCCAAGGGGCGCGTTCTCCATGCGAGGCCGTTTTTGAGAAAAGCCTTTTCGCTCCAGCCCTTTTCGCGCCACAATGCCTTCTGGTTCGCGCTATCGCTGCTGCCGCGCGGCGTTTTGGCCAAGCTCCGGTCGATGAAAAGTTCCCTCGACTCCAATGAATACTAATTCGCCTTCGAATTTGGCCTCCTCTGGCGCGCCTTCCCGCTCCGCCCCGGCGGCGTCGCACATTGCGCGCGTCAAGCCGGACGTCCTGCGTTTTTTGGCGTCGATGCGCGCAGAAGACGCCGAAGGGCCAATCTACCGTTTTTCGCAAGACTCCCCGCCCAGTCTGCTCGCCTCAATGATGGCCTGGCTGATTTTTTATTTTCTGAGGGAGTCCGACTCCCACCCGGATGCGCCCCGCATTGTCGAGCGCGTGCTTCGCGCCCAGAATGTAAAAACCGGACTATTCACCGAGCCACTGCTGGATGCGCATTCCTTCGACGGCGCGTCGCACAGCCGCGAATACGCCGATTTCCAATATGCCGATTACGCACTGTATGTGCTTCAGGCCGCTAGCGCGCGCCCGCGCCATCCGCTGGCCTTCGTCGAACCGTTCATCGAAAAAGAGCGCCTTGAAAAATGGCTCGCGCCGCTGGCCGAGGGCGATCCGTGGTATTGCTCGAATCTGATTATGTTTTTACTGGATTTTCTGGCCTTTATGCACGCCCAGAGCCGCGAATCCCGATACGAACGCGCCGTGAACCAGATTATGGATTTTCTTGAGCGCACACAGGACCCGCGCACAGGATTCTGGGGATCGGACCGTGGATTTTCGCTCCTTCAGTCCATGGCGGGGGCGTATCATTATTATATGTTCTTTATATATTGGAATCGTGATATAAAATATCAGGATGCCATTATTCGCAGCACGCTTTTGCTTCAACATTCCGATGGCCTTTTCACCGTCAAAGGCGGCGGCGGCGCCTGCGAAGACCTGGACGCTGTGGACATCCTCGTGAAGCTGTCTTGCGTGAATCCGCGCTGGAAATCCGCGGCGGCGCGCCATCTTGAGGCCACATATCGCGCCATCGCTGATTGGAAAAGCCCGGACGGCGGCTACGGTTATCTGCTCATCCATCCGCGCCATGCGATTCGCGATTTATGCGGATTCCCCGCTCGGCTCGCCCGCCTGGCGCGCGCCGGACATGCGCGTTTCGCCATGCAGGCGTTCCTGTTGAATTCCCGCTTCAAACTGTATTTGCTGCGCGGAAAGCGGCCGTTTTGGAAATACAGCGGGTTGCCCTACATGGGCGCGGACATGCAGCGCGGCGACATGTTTTCCACATGGTTTCGCCTGAATACCCTTGCGCTAATTGAGGAATTGCTCGGCGGCAGCGAAGAGCGCGCCGTGCCCGCGCCTTATCAATTCCGCAAACAGCTCGGCTTGGGCTGGCATGATTTCCCCGCGGGGGCCTGAAGCGCCTCAGCGAAAGCGCATGGAAAAGCGGATTTCATAGAGTTTGTGCGCATAATAGATGCTTATCAGGCCGGACGCCACATGCACCAGCGTGGTTCCGACGGCCGCGCCCATCATGCCCCAGCGCGGCACAAGCATGAGCAAGATGCCCAAGTTCACCGCGCTCCCGACCAGCGTAATCACTGTGGCCAGTTTGGCGTATCCGCCGGGAATCAGCAGAGCGCCGCTGCACAATTGCGCGTATGCCTTGACAAAAAGCATGAGCGAAAAAATCTGAATGACCGGGACGGCCGGCATGTAGGCCGGGAAGAATATCCGGATGAGCGGCGCGCACCAAATAAATATCGCCATAAACGGAATCATGCTCAGCATGAGCGTTCCTGTTGTTTTCGCAACAAGGCTCTGAATCCCCTCGCGGTCGCCGACGCTGTTTCGTTCGGCGATTCGCGGCGCGGTCACGCTGACAAACGATCCCATGAGCAGGATGGGAACGAGCAAAAACCGGTCGGCCAGTCCCCAATATCCCGCTTCTTCACCAGGACAGTAATTTTTCACCACCATGATGTTCACTCGAAGATAAAAGAAGAACACAAATCCCTTCAGCATCAGGACGAGGGAATAGCGAAGGATCCTCGCGATTTGTGCGCGCGGAATGGATGCCCAGAATTCTCGCACCTCGCGCAGGTAGCGGATATAATAATCCCCCGCCAGGAAAAGGAAATTCGCGGCATAGGTCACCGCGAGAATCATCAGCAGTTCCCGAATGTGCCATCCGGCGAAGGCAGCCCCGATCAGCGCCGCGGACTGAATTGGGGCCCAAACGGCCGACCATTTCGCCGGCATGGAAAAATTTTTCAGCGCGCGCAGCGTGGACTCGACCGTGGTCTTTGCGGCCAGAAACACCGCCGCCCAGAATCCCCAAATCAGGTGCGCGGGATTGGATTTCCACAGGTCCGGCTTAAACATGCACATTGCGGCCGCCAGCAAAACCCCCACAGCAAAACAAACCACGATCGAGGCAATCGTCGCCCACCCGCTGGCGCGCCGCCCCAGGTCCTCGCTTTGCATCCGGTATTCCGGCACAAACTTGGTGAGAGAATTCCACAAGCCCTCGGAAATCATTTGCAGCAGGCCGATTCCCGCCAGGATGACGGCAAACGCGCCAAACGCATCCGGCTTCAGAATGGCGGCGAGAATGATCGTGGTCAGTGTGCGGCAGGCCGTTTCGACCCCGTTCTGAAACACGCTCAGCCCCAGGTGCCGCCCAAACCGTCCCGGCCGCAAATTATCCAGAACATAGCGAATCTGTCCGGCGAAAAATCCGCTCCGGTCCTGTGAATCCTGCGGCTTGGTCTTCATGAATGCTCCGGTTCGAGAATCCGGAATCCGGCTTACCGCGCGCGTGCCGCCCTGAATTTCTTCTCTGCGCTCTCTGCGTCTCCGCGGTGATCCAGTCTTTCCGAGCGCGAGCGCGCCGCCCTAGATTGCTTTTTCGATTTCGAGAATCTCCAGATCGCGCTTTACGCCGCTGGCCGAGCCGATCTCGGCATGTTCGCCGCATTTCTTGCCCATAAAAGCCTGGCCCATCGGCGTCATGTAAGAAAGAATGTTCTCGGCCGGTTTTGCTTCCCACATGCCAAGAATCGTGAACATCACGATTTCATTCGTATCGCAATCGCGCGCCTTCAGCCGCGTCCCGAATCCAACCGAATCGGTTTTCACATGCTCCGCTTCAATCACTTTGGCGCGCCCGATCAGATCGTTCAGTTCGCCAGCCTGCTCGTGGAGAAGTTTCTGGCGTTCCTTAGCGGCGTGATATTCGGCATTTTCGCGCAGGTCGCCATGGTCGCGCGCCAGCCCGATCTGGCGGCTGTTCTCTGGAATTTCCACATTGAGAATGTGCCCCAGGCGGATGCGCACCGCTTCGAGCGCCTCGCGCGTGCAATAGTGGTATGACGGCTTGCGAGTCTCTTCTTCAACTTCAGCCCTCGACTGGCGTTTGAGGTCGGGATGCGTCGAGAAAATGATCATTTCGCACTCGTCTTTAGTCATGTGCGAAAGGCCGCTATTCAGCCGGATGCGGCTCAGCAACGTCCGCGCTTCTTCAAGCGAGCATTCCTTCACCGCCAGGCGCACATACTTATGGTTGGTATCGTTCATAAAGCCACGGAAGCGCACAACCAGCGCGCGCGCCTCTGCCGCCGCCGCTTTTCCGCCCGATTCCTGCAGCGTGTATTGCTCCTCCAGCACGTCAAGCAGTTCGAGGAGCATTCCCACCTTGGGCAACCCCTCCGCCACGCCGGCGAAGGCGCCGTCGAACACATTGCGAATCGCCCACAGGAACAAATCCGGGTTTCGCTCAGGATAGGAAAGAACGGCGTCGATTGCGCGCGCCCGGGCGGCCTGCTGGCCGGAAGCCGTGAACATCCTCTCGATATGCGCGGCCAGGCGCGACGACGACTCGGGCAACAAGCGCCCCAGCCGGTCCGCCCACGTGTCCGGGCAGTGACGCCGCACGCCTTCGCACGCCGTGGTTTGCAGATCGAGGATGGGAAGGCCGAGGATGCGTTTGACAATTGTATCGGCATCCTTATCCGCGCCAAGCAGCGCCCGCTCGTCCCATCCGCACGCCTCGGGATTCCCAGGCGCCACGGCGGGAAATTCCTTCCAGATATACCCGATTGCAAGGCGGGTCACTGCGTCATTGGCTGGAGCGGCGGCCAGGCGTCCGCGCAAAATGGCCTCAACCTCCGCTTTTTGTTCCGCCGTGAGCGGCGCTTCATCCTGATGGCGGGAGATTTCGCGCAGCGTTTCGTGCAGCGCTTCCGTGTTTTCCGCCCCGCGCAGCGCCGTCATCGCCTCTTCCGTGAACGAGCGCGGCTCCGCCCGCAAAATCAGTTCAAGACGCGAGGCCTGGCCTTCCATATCGATCCACGGGTCAATGCGAATGGCGTCGCGCGCGCGGCCCCACCAACTTCGCCAGCCCGCCTCGTCGAGCGCTCCCTCGAGCAGGATTTTTTTGAAGTCCGAAACCTTAAGCCGCCCATCGAAACTCCGAAGGGCGAATTTTGTCATCTCGACCGGGTCTTCATCGAGCCGCCGCCGCAATCCTTCGGCGTTGCGAACCATTTCCGCCACAAAGGAATCTGTCGGAATCGCCTGCAGGAATTCCTGCACACCCTGGATGGTGAATACCTGCCCGGATTTTCCCGCAAAGTCGATCTCGACCTTCTCTGTATCCGGATCGAGGCGGCTCACTACTCCCAGCCCCCAGCGCGGGTGGCGGAAGACCTGTCCGCGTGAGACGCCCACAAGCGTCTCGAACCGCGCCAGCGCCACATGCATCCTTACATTGGGATCATTCAGGCCGCAGACCTCGAAGTATTTTCGAATGCGCTCGGCGGGGCGGTCATTATGCACCCCAAGAAGCGCCCGCCGGAGCGGCTCGCGCACAAACTCAACATCAGGCGGTTTCCACCGCAGGATCATCCGAACAATATCCACAACATCCGCGTGAAAACCCCGGTCGTGCATCTCTTCAAAAAGCAGGCCGTAGAGATTTTTCAACTGGTCGAAGAATTTTCTGCGCACCAAGCGGGCCACCAGCGGCTCGTGAAACTCAAGCGGCAGGGGAAGCGAATCCATGACGCTCCACCAGGCATCGTCCACCTTCTCCCATTCCTGGTATTGCATCCATTCGTGGATTTGATCGCGCCGTGTAATAAGATCGTCCATGCAGTTCGCACCTGAAATCAGACAGCGTTTTGCGGCGCGCCTGCGCACATTTTCGCGCGCTCGCATTTTGAACCAAGGAGCGAGTGCGGAGCCTCGCGATCCCATTGGCGCACTTTATAGCGCGCCTGCGTATTGAACCAAGGAGCGAGTGCGGAGCCTCGCGATCCCATTGGCGCACTTTATAGCG
>CAYUNT010000044.1:13373-25685 GCA_964446285.1 uncultured Candidatus Sumerlaeota bacterium
CGCCTGCGTATTGAACCAAGGAGCGAGTGCGGAGCCTCGCGATCCCATAGGCGCACTTTATAGCACGCCTGCGTATTGAACTTGCCCTCCGTCTTCCTCCATTGGCCTTTCGTTTACCGCTCTCCCTCGGCGGCGGAGCCGGCAAGTATTGCGGAAGAGCGGCCGGCCACACGCGCCGCCACCTCCGACGCCACCTGGTCCGGCATCAGGCCCGCCTCGCGGTAAAGTTCCTCTGGACGCCCATGCTCCAGAAACCGGTCTGGAATCCCAAACGCATGGAGCCGAATCGCGCCGCTGGAGTCCAGGCGTTCAAGCGCCTCACGCACTCCCGATCCAAATCCCCCGGCCAGTGCGTTGTCTTCCAGTGTGAAGATGTGCGGATGGCTCGGAATCAGCCGCGCCAGAAGCGCCTCATCCAGCGGCTTGATGAAACGAGCGTCCACGACAGTCGCGCTCAGCCCGTGGTTGCGTTTGAGCAATTCCGCCGCTTCCAGGGCGTGCGCGACCATCGCCCCCACAGCCAGCAGCAAAATCCCCGAATTCCCCTCGCGCAGCATTTCCGCCCGCCCGATTTCCAGGGCCGGAAACGCCGTCGAAAGGTCCAGCCCCTTGCCGTTGCCGCGCGGAAACCGCAAGGCGATCGGCCCTTGCTTGTATTCCACCGCGGTCCGCAGCATCCGGCGCAATTCCTGTTCGTCGCGCGGAGCCATCAGGACCATGTTCGGAATCATGCGCAAATAAGACAAATCGAATACGCCGTGGTGCGTCGGGCCGTCCGCGCCCACAATGCCGCCGCGGTCCATCGCGAAAACCACATGCAAATTCTGAAGCGCCACGTCGTGAATAATCTGATCGAAGGCGCGTTGAAGGAAGGTCGAATACACCGCCACGACCGGAATCAGGCCATCGCAGGCCATTCCCGCCGCCATTGTCACTGCGCATTCTTCCGCGATGCCTACATCAATAAAGCGATCCGGGTGATGCTCCTTAAAGAAGTCCAGACCCGTGCCGCTCGGCATGGCCGCCGTAATCCCCACGACGTTCTTGTTTTCCGTGGCGAGCTTGACGAGCGTTTCCGCAAAGACCTTCGTATAGGAGGGCGGCCCGCTCGATTGCGCCATTTCGCCCGTGCTGACCTCGAGCTTCGTCACCCCATGATACGTCATCGGGTCGGCTTCGCTGAACCGGTAGCCCTTGCCCTTTTTTGTTATCACATGGAGAACAATCGGCCCGGGAAGGTCCTTGACCTTGCGAAGCATTGCCACGAGTTGCGTCAAATTGTGCCCATCCACGGGGCCAAAATACCGCAAGCCCAGTTCCTCGAAGAACAATCCCGGAACAAACAGACCCTTGATGGATTCCTCGACGCGCTGGGCCAGGCTCAGGAGGCGGTCGCCGAGTTTGTGGCGGCGGACGAACGATTCCAAATCGCGCTTGGCGTCGTTGTAGAGCGTGCTCGTGGTCAGGTTATTGAATGCCTTGTGGATCGACCAGACGTTTTCAGAGATCGACATCTCGTTATCATTAAAGACAACGAGCATGTTGACGCGGTTCAGGCCTATGTTGTTCAGCGCCTCATAAGCCAGCCCGCCCGTCATTGCGCCATCGCCAATCACAGCCACAATCTTGTGGTTTTGCTTCTGGCGGTCGCGGGCCAGCGCCATGCCGAGAGCCGCCGCCAGCGAAGTCGAGGCGTGTCCGGCGCCAAAGGCGTCGCTGGGCGATTCGCTCCGCCGCAAAAATCCTGAAAGTCCGCGATATTGGCGGATTGTCTCGAAGCGATCGTTGCGGCCCGTCAGGACCTTCCACGCATACGCCTGATGGCCGACGTCCCAAATGATGCGGTCCTCGGGCGGCGAAAAAAGATGCACCAGCGCCACCGCCAGTTCCACAGCGCCCAGCGACGGCGCAAAATGCCCGCCGGTTCGCGAAATGACGTCGATAATCCGCGCACGGACCTCGCTGGCAAGCGGCGCAAGCGCCGCCTCGGGCAAGGCTCTTACATCGGCAGGACCATGAATCGCCGGCAAAAATGGCCCCGCGGGAACCGCCGCCGCGTTGCCCGCCCGTTCCGCTTCCGTTTCCTCGCCGGGCTTGCGCTCGAGTCTGGCGGCCGCCTGCTTTTTTGCCGAAACGCTATTGGCCCCAAGCGACCACCCGCCCTCAGACGGACTTGCGGATTTCGCCATGCTCACTGTGTTTCGTCACCTTTCATTTCAGGCATGAATGGCTCGAAGCGGAACCCCCGCGCGCTTGCAAACCGCGCGCTCCTCCCCCGCCAGCCTCGCAAGACCCTTATTCTTGCTCGCCCCCGAACAATGTCAAGCCTTGCCCGGATGCCACGGCGCGCCCAGCCCTCCGCCCGGCCAGACAGGGTCCGGTAGGGGCGGCGCCGTTTCCCGACAACATGCGCCATGCATCCAAGATTGCGGATTCAGGCAAATGGACGCTCACGCATCACGCTGGCCATGATCGCTTTGGCCGTGTGAAGGCGGTTTTCCGCCTCCTGGAACACGACCGATTGCGGACCGTCGATCACGGCGTCCGTGACTTCGTTTCCGCGGTCGGCCGGCAGGCAGTGCATGTAGATGGCCTTCGGCTTGGCGAGTTTCATGCGGCGCTCGTCGCAAATCCAGCTCTTGTATTTCGCATTGAGCTCGAGGCACGCGCGCTCGTTATCCGCCAGTTCCTTCTGTGACTTCAGACTGATGCGCTCGCTCATCAGGTCGAACGCGCCCCAACTCTTCGGATACACGATGTCGGCGCCGCGGAAGGCTTCGTCCATGTTGTCCGTTACTTCGAACTTCACGCCGTGTTCTTTCGCGTTTTTGCGCGCCGCCTCCATCGTCTGCGGCATCAACTTATACTCGGGCGGATGCGCCAGAACCACATCGAGGCCAAAGCGCGTCATGAGCGTGATCAGACCCTGGGGAACCGAGAGCGGCTTGGCATAGCTTGGCGCGAAGGCCCAGCTGACGGCGATTTTACGCCCGCGCAGATCGCGCCCGAACACCTCGCGCATCGTCATCAAGTCCGCCAGCGTTTGCGTCGGGTGGTCAATGTCGCACTGCATATTGATCACCGGGACGTCCGTCGCCTCGGCCACCGCGCGCATGTAGGAGTTGCCCGCTCCGGGAATCAGGTCATGGCGAATGGCGATGCCGTGGCCCATCGAACCGAGGATGATCCCCGTATCGCGCGCCGTTTCGCCGTGCGAAATTTGCGTCGCCGACGAATCGAGAAAATGCGCGTGCGCGCCCAGTTGCGTGGCACCCGCCTCGAAGGCGTTTCGCGTGCGCGTGGACTTGTCAAAGAACAGAAGATAAACCGTTTGATTGAGCAGCCACGGCGTCGGGCGTCCGTTCTGGAAATGCGACTTCAATTCGAAGGCCTTGTCCAGCAACGCCTCCAATTCCTCCACCTTCCAATCCTGCGTTTCGATGTAGTCTTTGCCTTTGAGGTTCATGCGCGTTTCTCCTGAATATCGTCCGTATGCTTGTCCGGATTTCCGTCGCGATGGGAGAAATAATTCCCTGCGCGTGCGTTTCCTTCACTGCGTTCTCCGCGCCTCCGCGGTGAATTTTGTTCTCTGCTCGGGAGCGGAGGCGGTCGCGGGTGTTATCCGCCGCCCAAGCATTCAGGGATTTCACCACAAAGGGGTCCGACTGTGCAAGCCCTGGAAAATCGAAAATTCAGAAATTGCGCCTTTCCTGCTTTTCTTTTTTCTTTCCGTTTTTTCGCACTTTTCGTGGTAAAATCTTTCTTCCGGAATCTTCATTCCCCATTCCACTAAATCTGAAAGAGCCGGTAAGCGACCGCCAGGAGCAGCACCGCGCCGCCCACCTGCACCCAGCGGCCGAAACAGGATTTCATGCGGCGTCCGAAACGGATTCCCAGGAACGTCAGTCCCCCGGTGATGACGCCGATAATCAGGCACGCGGGCAAAATGCGCACGCCCAGCACGGCAAACACCAGGCCCATCGCAAGGGCGTCGATGCTCGTGGCCACCGAGAGCGATACAAGGCTCCATCCGCGCGTCGGATCGGCGGCGTTTTCTTCGCAATGCTGCCGGAACGCCTCGATGAGCATTCGCGCAGCCAGAAGGGTGACGATCCCGCCCGCCAGCCAATGATCCCAGGCGCGCACCCAATGAACCACCTGGCTTCCGAGCAACCATCCGAGAAACGGCATCAGCGCCTGAAACAGCCCGAAATGAAACGCCAGACGGAACGTCTGCCCTGGAAACCGCTTGCCCGTGCCGATGCCGATTGCCGTGCAACACGCATCCGCCGCCAAACCCAGCGCGATTCCGATCAATGTGAGAATATCCATTTATTCCGCCGTTTCACCCGCCGCCGTGTCCTATTGGGATCGCGCGGTTCCGCACGCGCTCTTTCATAGAGCCTATCTGAAAACCTCTTGTGGTTTGGGCATCTTGCCCAAGAATTCTGGTGGCTTGGACGTCTCGTCCAAGATTCTTTGGTAGGTTTTCGGATAGGCTCTTACTACGCACGCCGCCGCCCTCCACGCCGGGGGACTTTATCCGCCGCCTTTTTCCGATGCAACCCCGGATGCATATCCCCCTTCCCCCTCTGCTCAGAGGACTCTTCTTGCCAGCATGCGCAATTCGGTGTGAGGTAAAACCCGGAAGCGGGAAGGAGCCAAGGGGCTGGTAAATTTGGCTCGTGGAAAATCGCGCAATGACGCAATGCCGAAAAGTCGCCAAAGTGATTTCTAGGATTTTTGCGCCTTGGCATCTTTGGTCCTTGGTGCCGTTGCGCCTTTGTGTGAGTAGCTTTTTTCCGCATTCGCCGCTAACGCACCCAACCAAAGCGCTCAAAAGGATAGCCGCATGAAGTCTCGCGTCGCCCTTGTGACGACTTACAATCCGGGCGCGGCGGGTCCGCGCGCCGTCGGCGGGCATCTGCTCGCCCACGGTCACGACGTGAAATTATTCCACGTGAAGGAATTCCGCGCGGTGGCCGTCCCCACAATGGATTTCGACGAAAACGAGCGCCTCCAGCCCAAGCGCCGCGATGTCGAATTCTTCTCGATCCAGCACCCGGCCGAAATCCTGTATCTCCCCTACCCAAGCCTCATCACGCCGCGCGAAATTGACCTGTTCATCGAGGAATTGCGCCTTTACGATCCGCACATCGCCGGACTTTCCATGTTCACCGTGACCGTGAATGTCGCGCGCCAGATGACCCGCATCATCCACACGCGCCTGCCCGGACTGCCCGTCATCTGGGGCGGAATCCACTGCATGGTCCATCCGGAAGATTGCCTGCGCGGCCTGCACCCGTCGGCGCTTGTGAATCCGGCGCGCGACTCGCACTCCGCCGCGCCCGCCGCCGATCCCAACCTCGATCCGGCCGCCTGGACCTCGCGCCCCGCAACCCGTTCCGCCAGCCCGGATTGCGCCTCTTCCGCGCCCCCGCCGCCCGCGCCATCCGATGACCCGCTTCAGGTCCCGGACATCCTCTGCACCACCGAAGGCGAAATCCCGATGCTCCGCTTGATGGAGCGCTGGGACGACTACCTGCGCGGCGAAATCCCGGCGATTCCCGGCCTGTGGTTCGTGCGGCGCGACGGGCGCGGAAGCGGCGGCGGCGACGTCCTCAACGGCGCTTTCGGCGGCAACGGCAATGGAAATGGCGCGCATCCCCCCAGCATTTCTGGCGCATTCAGCGGCGCCAATGCGGCAAGCATCGGTGCGCCGGGCGCTTGCGGCGGTACGGGCGTCGAAGAGGTAGTGCGTTTCGAACGCGAGCCGTTCCCCAAAGACCTCGACGTCTATGCCTGGCCCCTCTATGCGCATAAGGAAGTCCTTATAGATGACAACACTCTCGATTACAAATTCGAAGACAAGCGCGGCCCGATCATCAATCACATCCTTCTGATGACCGAGCGCGGATGCCCGTATTCGTGCTCGTTTTGCATCCATTCGGTCATCAACAAAATGGACAAGAACTATCAGCGAGTGCGCCGCCGCAGCGTGGACGACGTCATCAACGAAGTCGAAAAGCGCGTGCGCGACCACGGCGTGAAGCATTTCATGATCCACGACGAAATTTTCGCCATTCAGAAAGACTGGGTCATGGAATTCGCGCGCAAATGGGAGCAGCGTCTCAAACCCGAGGGCGTGACGGTGAACGGCTACGTGCATCCGATCACGACGGATTTCGAGATGCTCGAAGCGCTCTTCAACGCCGGCCTTTCGCGCACGGGCGTTGGACTGCAAACGGGCAGTTACCGCATCGCGCGAGAGATTTATGACCGCCCCATGCACCGCGATCGCATTCTCCAGATGATGGAATGGATTTCGCGCTTCCCCTTCGAGCAGGTGCAGGTGGACGTGATCGTGGATAACCCGTTCGAGACTGAAGACGACCGGCGCGCGACACTCGATCTTCTGACGGACATGAAGGGGACGTTCCACGTGGAAACGCTTCCGCTCATGTTCTACTCGACGACACAGATCATCCACAAAAAGGGCGAGAAGCGGCAGATTCATTGGCGCGACAGCCTGTTCTGGGTGATGTTGTATCACCTGACCGGCACGAATTTCCTTTCGAAGCAAACGATCATGGGCCTGAGTTACGACACGTATCTGCGCCAGAATCCGTATTTGCTCGAGAAGCTCGTGCTCGACGTCAATGGCTGGTATTTCATGAAGAACAAAGGCTTTTTGCGCCCCTTCCACGAAGGCGCGAAAGAAGAGGAATTGCTGCCTTCGGAACGCGCCGTCCTTGCGCAGCGCGAGCACACGCAGGCCTACAACGCCTCGCCGCTCGACCTGTCGCTGACCTCGAAATGCCAGGGATAGTTGTGCGCGGTTCGGCTTGAGGTCCAGGGCGCAATCGCGCTAGGAATTCAGCCGGGGAAAAGGAATGGGTTGTGGCCGGCGTCATGGGTCTTGGGCCACAGGGGGGGTAGCGCATCCCGAGAGGGTGGAGAAATAGCATCCAAAGAGGTTTGAGTTCATGCACGTCCGATTCGCTTATGGAACGGACTCGCTCTTGCTGGATATTCCGGACGGCTGGGTGGGAAATCGCGTTTTGCGAATGCGCAAAGCGGAAGCGTCCCCAGATGTGCACGCAGCCATATCAGCGGCATTTGCGTCTCCTGTGGCGGACGGCACAGCGGAACAGGCATTGGGACGCGGCGCGGGTTTGTGCATCGCCGTCGAGGCGGGATTGCGGCCCGAACCGCTCGAACCGGTTGTGGCGGCGCTGCTCGGATGGCTTGACGAACATCTGAAGCCCGATTGGGGGCGTTCGTCGCTTCTGCTCACGCATCCGCTGGCGGACTGGCTGGCGGCGATGTCGCGCGGGCCGTGGGTGGAGCGCGCGGCGGCGGGACGGTTGCGCGTGTTGCGGCATCGAGGAATTGTGCCGCGCCCCGCCGCAACGGACGCCGCTTCTTCTGCTTCCTCCGGGTCTCCCGCTCCTTCTGGGCCTTCCGCAACCGCCTCGCCCGCCGTGGAGGTGGGCGCCATCGCCAGCGGCGCATTCCCGCTGCAACTGAACGAAACCTGGGTGCGCGCGGAACGCCGCCTGCTCGTGAGCCTCGTGGAACCCGAAGCATTGTGGGGATTCAGCGGCGGACGCGCGGCCATTTTGCCTGGACTGGCGGATGGCGACTCGCGCCGCCGGTTTTTGGGCGGTCCGCGGGCGCTTGGCCATCCGGCGTCGCGCCCCGGCGAACTGCGCGACAACCCATTTCACCGTTTGGCGCTCGAGGGCATGGCGGCCGCTCCGCCTCATTGGGCGCTGCATTTCACCGCCGGGGCCGATGGACGGCCTACCGCGTTTTTCGCCGGAGACCCCGTGCAGTCGCACCTGGCCGCCGTCAATGAATATAAGCGCGCCCTTCAGCCCGAACTCGCCTCGCCGATGGACATTGTCATGACGGCCGCGGGCGGGACGCCACTCGATTCGACCTTGGCCGGAGCAGTGTTTTCGCTCGCCTGGGCCTCGACATTGATGCGCCCGGGCGGAACCATCGTCATTTTCGCCTCTTGCGATAAGGGAATCGGGCCGGCGGCCTTCGAGCATCTCTTGCGCGCAAGCAAAAATCCGCCGGGATTTCAGCGGATTCTCGCCAGCGGCGACATGCGCATCCCTTATCTGTGGCTTGCGAATATGCTGTATCAAGTGCTCGCCACGCATGAGGTGCTTTTTTACACCGAAGGCATCGCGCACGACGATTTGTGGGCGCTCGGCCTAACGCCCGTGCCCGATGCCATTGAGGCCGTCAGCCTGGCAATGGAATCGCACGGCCAGGAATGCAAAATCGCCGTCGCGCCCGAGGGATGCCGCACGCTGGCGCGCCTTGCGCCTCCGACAGTGTATAACACGTAAATTATCCGCGGCGGCCAGATGTTGCCCGGCGGGAATTAGTTGTGTCGGAAATCGCGGCGGCGGATGCGAATGCGGAATCCGGCGCCGATCAGGAAGGCCAGCGCGGCGGCGGCGAGGCCCATCGCGGCGTTGAGCAGCGCCAGCACGGCCACTTCCGCGGTGGGGGCGTTGTGCATCAGCGCGAGCAGGCGCGACCCGAGCGTCGTCAACCCTGGCGGCGAAAGCAGCATGGCCGCGCCCGCTTCGCCCAGGCTGAGGCTCCAGATGAGCGCCGCGGCGGCCAGCGCCGGACGCATCAGCACAGGGGCTTCAATCCGCACGAGTCGCGTGAACGTGCCCGCGCCCTCAAGGCGGGCCGCATCGAGCCACTCGCGCGGCACACGCCGCAGCGCCAGCGTCAACACCGCAAAGGCAAGCGGGGTCCAGCGCCCAAGCCAGGCCAGATAGAGCGCGCCGGGGGTATCGAGAAAGAAATCCGCGATTCGCGCGGCCAGTGAAGCGGCCCAGCCTACTCCGCCAGGCGCCCCGCCCTCTGCGCCCGCCGCGCCGGACACGCCCCCACCTAGCGCCGCCAAATGGCTCAGCAGCACATTCCAACCCAGCCCGGCCACTGGCCCCGGCAACGCAATTGGCATTAACAACGCGCCCCAAAGAAGCGCCCGGCCCAACGGAGTGAATTGCCTGAAATATCCCGCGCGGCGCGACGGCGCGGAATGCGATGCCATCAAACGCCCGAACACAACACACAAAAAAGCCAGAGGAATTCCCAGCAAAGCGCTGGCGGTCATTTCCGAGCCATGCGTGCGCAGGGCCGCGCGCCATGCTGCCGCCGATCCACCCTCGAAAGAAGATGCCGCGAGCGCGCCAAACACCGCGGCAAGAGGCAACAGTGTGATGAGCGCCGCGACAACTCCCGCGCCTGAAAACCGATCCGCCAGCAACGAAATAGCCCGCCGCCCCGCGCCTGGTCTGGATAGTGCAAGCAGCCTGGAGGGGGAGGCAGGAGAGGGGGGAGTTCCTTCTTCCGCACCTTCTTCTTGTTGGGCTTCAGCGGGCAGACGCCAATCGTCGAGGTCGAAGTCCGGACGCAACGCGCGAAAAATCCCGACGCCCGCCAGCGCCGTGGCAAGCCCCAGCCCGGCCAGCAGCAATCCGGCCGCCGCGCCCGCCCGCGGATCGTAGAACACAGCGAATTGGTTCTGGACTTCCACGGAAAGAACCGGCCAGGTCTGCAGCGCCTCGGGAACCCCAAAATCCGCCGTGGACAAAAGAAAAACCGCCGCCGCGCCCGCCGCAAGTCCAGGCAGAGCGCGCGGCAGCGTCAGCGAAAAAGCCACGCGCGCGGGCGACGCGTGAAGCAGCGCCCAATCTTCCGCCGCCGCGTCTCGCAATCCTAAGGCCGCCCATCCGCCCAGCGCCGCCAGCGGCCAGTAGCAAAAGGCCAGAACGCAAATCACGCCCAGGCGCGAATACACCGGCGCAACGGGCGGTGGCGCAACGGGAGGCGGCGCGAGATTCGGTGGCGGCGCGAGATTCGGCGGCGGCGCGGCGCTCATCTGCAATTGCCCGGTGGATTGGGCATCCTGCTCAAGATTTCTGGTGGCTTGGACGTCTCGTCCAAGATTTCCGGTGGCTTGGACGTCTCGTCCAAGATTCTTTTGCAGGTTTTGGGATTGTCTCAGATTGCCTTGAGCGGGCGCGGCAGGCGTAGGCACGGCCGCAGGCGCGACAGGCCCGAGCAGATACTCATAAGCGTGCTTCCCTGCCACAAGGCGCGTGACCCATCCTTGCGCGCCAGCGGTTCGCACGGCCGCGATGGCTGCCACATACGGCGGTATGAACAGCGGAAGCGCGGCGCATACGAGCCAGAACCGCCATGCGCCCGCGCGCCGCCTCGCTCCTCCGCCCCGCCATCCGCCCGCCGCGTGATTTTCCTTGCCAGATGCTCGATTTTCTGGCCACCGGCTCCTCATCGCCCCAAGCGCAACGATCAACGCCGCCGCCGCCGCAAACGAAATCGCCGCCGCCCCGCCCGAGACGATCAGCGTTTCGACTCCGCGCGCGCACAGCCGGTCCCAGCGCGGGCCGCCATCCAATTGCGAAGCGGCCTGCGGAGAATCCGGCGGCGCCTCTTCCTCCCGCGCGCCCGCCCAAAACAGCGCCGCCACGGGCATCCAGGCAATCACAAGGAAAACGCCCCGCGTCATGCCTGCCCATCCCAGCCCGCGCCGCGGATTTCGTCGAGTCCCCTGCTTCACCATGCAGCTCCTCTCGAAAATGCCGCCCTATGCAAAGCCGAATGTTTGCTGCTGTGTCGCAGAAATGGGACACATGCGACACATGGGACCTATGAGACGTTTGTCCACGAAGACATGCACTGCAGTCATAACGGCCTGGTATGAGCGCCTTCCCAACATCGCGAAAAAAATCCCGGCAAGACGTCCAGACCGCCGTAAATCCCGTACGAAAAGCCCAAATCATCAGAAACTCTGAGCAGGCGGGGAACCATTTGTCTGAGATTTCGGACTAGCCCTCACGACGGCGTGTGCTTGCTTTGCGTGAACGTCTCGGTCGGAATATCCGCAACGGCCGAGCCGGTGGGTTTTTGCTCGGGGTCTTTGGGCATTTGATAGCGTTTGAGTTCGCGCAGCGCCGCCTGGAGCATATCCACTTTGGGTTTGTGGCGCATAAAGGCGCTTTTGAAACCAAAAACCAGCAGGTCTTTGATCTCGGGCAGCGAAAATCCCATGTGCTTGTGCGCCAGATAAAGCTCATTCGTCACATTGGTTCCCGAGACGAGGCGGTTGTCCGTGCAGATCGAACATCGCATTCCGAAATCGTAAAAGAATCGCAGCGGGTGAAATTCGAGGTCCTTTACCGCCTGCGTTTGGAGGTTCGAGGTCAGGCAGATTTCCAGCGGGATGCGATGATCCGTGCAGTAATTTAGCAAATCTCCATTTTCCTTGAGGCGGACGGCGTGTCCCAGGCGGTGCGCGCCGCAATAATGAAGCGCCTGCGCGATGGATTCGGGTCCGTAGGCCTCGCCGGCGTGGATGGTCACGTTAATGTTGTTGTTGAGGATGAGTTGGAAAGCGTCGCGATGGCGTTTGGCCGGGTTTTCCGCTTCGGCGCCCGCGAGGTCAAACCCCACTACGCCCCGGTGCTTATAGGCAATGCAGAGCTCGGCCATCTGAAGCGTGTATTTCGGATCGGTCATGCGCATTCCGCAAATAATGATGCCCCAGCGCACCCCAAAATCTTTTTCGCCCTGCTTGAGGCCCTCGATCACGGCGTCCACAATCTGCGTGACTTTCATGCCTTTTTGCTGATGAAGCAGCGGCGAGTAACGGACCTCCATATACCAGACGTTTTCCGCGGCGGCGTCTTCGAGCAGTTCATACGATACGCGCCGGAGCGATTCGTAGTCCTGCATGACCGACAGCGTGACGTCGAACGCCTTGAGGTAATCGACCAGCGACGCGGCGTTGTCCTGAATGAGAAACTTGCGCAGGCGGTCCGGGTCTTCGGCCGGCAGGCGGACGCGGCTTTTTCCCGCCAGTTCGAGAATCGTTTCCACCCGCAACGAGCCGTCGAGGTGGCAATGGAGATCGGTCTTTGGCAGTTGGCGGAGCAATTCAGGCGTGATCTGCTTTGCCGTAATGATTTCCTCGGATTTCGGATTGCGCATACTGGGCGAATCTGTGTTCACGCGCGGCGAGGAGGAGGAGGACTTGGGCGTCATTGTTGTCAATCCTTCCTTATGAAATACGGCATTGTCCTCTTCGCGGACCCTGCCTGAATCTCCAGATGCAATCTTAATCGCCTTCAATTGGTCAACAGCGAAATACTTTTGCTCCAAGAACGTGCGGCATCATTTGGGTCCCACGGCGGAGGGCGCATCTCATTTTTTTGCAGCGGTTGTAGGTGGGTTTGATGTTGTGGGAAT
>CAYUNT010000045.1:0-25617 GCA_964446285.1 uncultured Candidatus Sumerlaeota bacterium
GGTGGTGAACGCCGTTCCGCCCAAGGACCGCGACATCGCGATGGTGGTCCAGAACTACGCCCTCTATCCGCACATGACCGTGTATAAAAACATGGCGTTCGGTCTGAAACTGCGCGGATTCCCCAAGGACGACATCGACAGGCGCGTGCGCGACGCGGCGCAGATCCTCGGGATCGAGAACCTGCTCGACCGCAAGCCGAAAGCGCTTTCAGGCGGCCAGCGCCAGCGCGTGGCGGTCGGACGCGCCATCGTTCGCCAGCCGCAGGTGTTCCTCTTCGACGAACCGCTCTCGAACCTCGACGCCAAGTTGCGCGTCCAGATGCGCACGGAAATCAGCAAACTGCACGCGCGGCTCCAGAGCACGATGATTTACGTTACGCACGACCAGGTCGAGGCCATGACGATGGGCGACCGCATCGTGGTGATGAAAGACGGCCTCGTCCAGCAGATCGACGACCCGATTGCCCTCTACGACCACCCGCAAAATCGCTTCGTGGCCGGGTTTATCGGCTCACCCCCAATGAATTTCATGGAGGGCACGCTCGAAACCGCCAATGGCGGCTTGGTGTTCAATGAAGGCAAAATCAAACTGTCCATACCAGATTCGATGAAGGACAAACTCAACGCGGCCGGAACCAAGGAAGTGATTTTCGGCATCCGCCCCGAGGACATTTATGACCCGGTGTTCTCGCAACCCAAGGGCGACACGGTTCCGATGGAGGCGCGCGTCGAGATTACCGAGCCAATGGGATCGGAAATCTACCTGTATTTGACCACCGGGAAAACACCGTTTGTTGCGCGCGTGGACGCGCACGTAAAGGCGGAAATCGACGAGCAAAAAAGCCTGCTTTTCAACATGGCCAAGGTGCATTTCTTCCATCCGAAGACGGAACAGGCCATCGTGTAAGGCTGCGGGCACGAACAAGACACAGGGTGCAAGGCGCAATACACAGCCCCCAGGGCATTCACACATTCCCCCTGTGCATTTCCCCAAGCAGTTTCGTTTTTCGCAATTAGTGTCTTTGTTTTAGCAGTTTTGTGGTTTTTCAGCTTTCTCATGCAGTAGAAAGGATTGAGGCCATGAAACAGCGGCACAGCGTCATTGGGTCGATTCCTGCGGCGATGGCGGCGATCCTCCTCCTGGCGATGGCGGCGCCCGAGGTTTTTGTATCCACGCAGGCCGCCTGCGCCGGGCAAATGCAATGGGCGGGAGTTAAGGGAATGTTGGACATGGGGGTAGCGCCAATCTTCGGCGCCAAGGGCGTGGCCAATCCGGCCAATCGGCCGGGAGCACGGGGTTACGGCGCCTTGTGGACGGACAATTCAGGCGCCTTATGGCTTTTTGGCGGCTTCAGGGATATCGCTATAGGCCAGGGTCGTGGCACCCTCAACGATCTGTGGAAATACGACCCGGGAACCAATTGCTGGACCTGGATGAAAGGGGCTTCCTTCCGTCGGCAGCCGGGCATTTACGGAACCCAAGGGATTCCCGCCGAAGACAATACGCCGGGCGCGCGCTGCCCCGCCGCATGGTGGAAGGATGCCTCGGGCAAGTTCTGGCTCTTTGGAGGCTCGGGATTTAGCAGTGCTGCGAGTGAGACCGAGAGCAGCCTCAGCGACCTGTGGAATTATGATCCATCCACGGGCAACTGGACCTGGATAAAAGGCTCCAATCTTTCGGGCGAATACTCGAAATACGGAACGATGGGCGTCCCCGCCGCGGGCAATACTCCTGGGGCCAGGACCAGCGCCGCTTTCTGGGTGGATGCGTCGGGCAGTTTTTGGCTTTATGGCGGCAATGGCTGCGACAGCGAGAAGAATTGCGGCCTGCTGAGCGATTTGTGGAAATACGATCCGGCAACAAATAACTGGACCTGGATGGGGGGCGCTTCCACGAGAGAAGAAAAGCCAGTGCATGGAGCGCAGGGCGTGCCCGACGCCGCCAATTCGCCCGGCGCGCGGATGGGCGCCGCCTCATGGACCGACGCATCGGGCTTATTGTGGCTTTTTGGCGGAAATGTGTTTTACAGCAGAGATACCTTCAGTACATATTTGTATGCATACAATGATCTTTGGAAATACGATCCAGCATCCGGAAATTGGACTTGGGTTAAGGGGTCAAATAAACGCGTCGGAACAGGAGTCTATGGAATTCAAGGCGTTCCGGACGCCGCCAACACGCCCGGGGCTCGAATGGATGTCGCCTCGTGGACAGACGCTTCGGGCAAATTCTGGCTTTTGGGCGGCTCAGAGGAGGATAATTTTGTCCGCAACGACTTGTGGCAATATGATCCGGAGACAAATTGCTGGACCTGGATGAAAGGCTCCATCGACTACTGTCAGGGCGGCCATTATGAAACAAAGGGCGTGCCGGACGCCGCCAATACGCCCGGGGCGCGGCGAGCTGCCTTTGCCTGCGCGGGTCCATCGGGCATTGCCTGGCTCTTTGGCGGCTATGGTTATGACTGCTCCGAGACATGCCCAAGCTATCTTGGCGACCTGTGGAGGTATGATTCGGCAACCGGCAATTGGGCTTGGATGAGCGGCACGGATACGATCTTCCAGTTCGGAACAGAAGGAACAAGGGGCGTGCCGGCGGAAGACAATATTCCCGGCGCGCGCATAAATGCAACTGCGTGGAGGGACCTTTCAAACAATCTTTGGCTTTTCGGCGGCACCAATGACTTGAGTTTGCCCTACATATACGACCTCCCCCATGCAGGCGTATATGACGACTTGTGGAAATACACGCCCGCAACAAGAAACTGGACCTGGATGCATAGACCGCAATACTCTTATTCTTTCCCCGTGTATGGGACATTGGGCGTGCCCGATGCTGCGAATGCTCCCGGCAGTCGTATAGGGTCTGCTTCGTGGACAGACACATCAGGCAACTTGTGGCTTTATGGAGGCGTAGATAGTCTTTGGGGAGAACCCGACGCACGGGCGGATCTATGGATGTATGACATAGTGACAGGCATTTGGACTTGGATGGGCGGCAGCACATCAGCCGGGAACCGAGGCAATCCTGTTCGTGGCGTTTACGGAACTCTTGGCGTGCCGAACGCCAACAATACGCCTGGAGCACGCCTCCCAGCAGCCTCGTGGAGAGATCTCTCGGGCAATTTCTGGATGTTCGGCGGTTATGGCTATGGCTTGGGATCTGTGTATGACTATGGCTACCCTCCATGCGTTTACAATGACTTGTGGAAATATGATCCAACAACCGAGTGCTGGACCTGGATGAAAGGCGATTCGACATCGAATGCGCCCGGAGTCTATGGAACACAAGGCGTGCCTGGCGCCGGCAACACGCCCGGAGCACGCTATAAATCTGCTTACTGCACCGACGGCTCGGGCAATTTCTGGCTCTTTGGCGGATATGGAATTTCCGCCATAACCGCCGGCGATTTCAGCGATCTGTGGAAATATGATTGCCGCGCGGGCAATTGGACCTGGATGAAAGGCCCCCAAACAAGCGGTCAATGCGGAACCTATGGAACACAAGGGGTGCCCGGCGCCGATAACAATCCTGGCTGCCGCGAAGATGCCATGCTGTGGGCCGATTCGATGGGCAAAATCTGGCTCTTTGGCGGCTGGAACCATTCATACGGTGAGGGCGGGCGGAATGACCTGTGGAAATTTGATCCTGACACGAGAAATTGGACATGGGTGAAAGGCTCCAATATCCCCAATCAGCCCGGCTCCTGTGCCGCGCATGGCGTGTTCGACGATGCCAATACGCCCGGCGCGCGATCCGGCGCCGCTTCATGGACTGACGCCTCGGGCAAATTATGGCTTTTCGGCGGCGAAGGCTTTGACTGCGGTGGGTTCCAAACAATTCTAAATGATATGTGGTGCGGACGGATTCTCGACCCCTCGGCCACTGACTGCGGAGGATGGCTGTTGCACTGAACGCCGCCCTTGCGCCGTATCGAATCCCATACGGCTTTGCCCGGCCTGTCTTTGCGGCTTTCTTACACTCTCCTTCCGCCTTTCGCTCTTGACATCAGTCAAGGAATTGCGAGGGATTTTGTATTAGGTAAAGGACGCGAGGAATTTTGGCCGCAGCACAGGCGTATTGGCATCATGAGCCAGCCCAAACCCGCCCTTAGCCGTTTGACTTTGACCGCATTGGCGGCGGTGGCGCTCGTTGCGGGCGCTGGGGCGGGAATCGGCTCCTATACATTCATTTACGCCCGCGGGGCTTCGTATATGACAAACGACCCGGCGGCGTGCGCCAACTGCCATGTGATGAACACACAATACGATGGCTGGCGCAAATCGAGCCACCACGCGGTCGCCGTCTGCAATGACTGCCACACGCCCGACAATTTCATCGGCAAATACTACACCAAGGGGCTGAACGGTTATCATCATTCGCTGGCCTTCACCTTGCAGAACTTTCCGGAGCCGATTCAAATCACGGAGCGCAACCGCCAGATCACGGAAAACGCATGCAGGCGCTGCCATGCGGATATTGTGCAGGGAATCGACTGGTATCATGATAAAAACGGGCCGATGTCGTGCATTCCGTGCCATCCTTCCGTTGGACACATGGAATCTGTGGCGTTGGGTTCGACGCCCTATTCGCGAAAATAGTCTCGCCGGGGCATTTCCCGGCCAGCACGCGAGGAACAGCCATGAGCAACTCGACCAAAAATCAACAGTCTGGCGATTCGGGCGCTGGTGCGAATTCCCCCTCCGCCGCGGCCACTGGCGCCGCGGGAGGTCGTTACTCGCGCCGGCGGCTTGTCGCCTTGTTCCTGGGAGTCGCCGCTGCGGCCGCCCTGGCCGGTTTCGCCGTCACAGCCCTGCTTGTGAACATCTTCGAACGCAAGCAGGAGGCGCGAAATCCGTTTTTCCGCGTGGTGGAACTCACGGACGAAACCGAGGACCCGGCCGTCTGGGGGCGGAATTTCCCCATGCAATATGACGCCTACAAACGCACGGTCGATATGAAGCGAACGCGATTCGGAGGCAGCGAAGCCATTCCGCGAACACCTACCGATGCCGATCCGCGAAGCATTGTGGCGCAGTCGCGCCTGGAAGAGGACCCGCGGCTGAAAACCCTATGGGCGGGTTACGCCTTTGCGAAGGATTTCCGCGAGGAACGCGGCCACGCCTACATGCTCGACGATCAGACTTTCACCGAGCGCCAGCGAGCGGCCACACACCCGGGCACGTGCACCCATTGCCATGCGTCGGTGTATGTGCCTTACAAAAAACTGGGCGATGGGGACCTGATACGGGGCTTTGAAAAAATGAACGCGATGCCTTACACGGAGGCGCGAAAACTTGTGAAGCATCCCGTGGCGTGCATCGACTGCCACGATCCGGCGAGCATGCAGTTGCGCATCACGCGTCCGGGGTTCCTGGAGGGGATTCGCGCCTACAAAGAGGCCCGCGAAGGGATCAAGGATTACGATCCCAACAAAATGGCCTCGCGCCAGGAAATGCGGGCGTTTGTCTGCGCGCAGTGCCACGACGAGTATTATTTCAAAGGCACGGAAAAGCGCCTGGTGTATCCCTGGACCAAGGGGCTTCGCGCGGATGAAATTCTGGCCTATTACGACGAAATCGGGTTCAAGGACTGGACCCACGCGGAATCGGGCGCGCCCGTGCTCAAGGCGCAACATCCGGAATTCGAGATGTGGAACCAGGGAACGCACGCCGCCGCGGGGGTGGCCTGCGCGGATTGCCACATGCCATATATGCGAGTGGGGGCCTTGAAAATCAGCGATCACCATGTGCGAAGCCCCCTGCTCAACATCAACCGCGCCTGCCAGACTTGCCACAAGGTTCCGGAGGACGAACTGAAACGGCGGGCCGAAACGCTCCAGGGGCGCACTTACGAAATGCGCAATGTCGCGATGGATGCCCTGATCGAATTGATCGCGGACATCAAGGCGGCGCGCGAGAAAGGCGCGTCGGACGAACAGCTGGCGCAAGCGCGCGATTTGCAGCGAAAAGCCCAGTTTCTCCTCGATTTTATAGAGGCGGAGAACTCGATGGGATTCCATGCGCCGCAAGAGGCCGTGCGCGTGCTCGGGTTGTCGTTGAATTTCTCACGCAAAGGGCAGCTGGCGGTGCGGAGTCTGGTAAATTAGCCGCCGCGCGCCTGAATCGGCGAATGGCGCGGCCCATCGCATGAAGAAGAGCCTGGACTTTATCACTTGAAATGGCATCCGGTAGCGTGTTGTCCGCGAAGGGGAAGGCGGCTGGGAAAAGCCCGCCCCAAAGGAGAAAACATGGCAAGCCGAGTGAGAAAGACAGAGAATGACTCGCAATCGCTTGTCGCCGCGATCCGGGAGCTGATTCTTTCCGCGCGCCAGACCGTGGCCCGAGGCGTGGACATCCTCCATGTGCTGACGAACTTCGAAATCGGCCGCCGAATCGTCGAGCATGAACAGAGCGGCCAAAGACGGGCGGGCTATGGGCAGCAGTTGCTCATTGAACTTTCCACCCGCCTGACAGAGGAATTCGGCAGGGGCTTTTCCAGACCCAACCTTGAATACATGAGGAAATTTTACCTGCTTTGGCGGGATCGTATTGCACCGATTTCCCAGAAGCCTATTGGGAAATTGGCATTGCCCGAGAAATGTCAGAAGCCTTCTGACAAATTGGACCTCGCTGACATGTCCGAAGTTGCTTTGCCACAACCTGCCACGGCTTTCCCCCTGAGTTGGTCTCACTATGTCCTGCTCCTTTCTGTCAAAGACCCCGATGAGCGCAGCTTTTATGAAATCGAAGCCGCGCGCGAGGGCTGGTCTGTTCCGGAGCTCAAACGCCAGAAGGCCTCGGCCCTTTATGAACGCCTTGCCCTCAGCCGCGACAAAAAGGGGATTCGGCGGCTTGCTCAGGAAGGCCAGATTGTCAGCCGTCCGGAAGATGTCCTCAAGCAACCCTATGTCCTTGAGTTTCTAGGTCTGGACGAAAAGGCCGCCTACTCCGAATCCGATTTGGAATCGGCGCTAATCGGCCACCTGGAGAAATTCCTCCTTGAACTGGGCAAGGGATTCCTGTTTGAGGCGCGACAGAGACGCTTTACATTCGACGAAGACCATTTTTACGTGGACCTTGTGTTTTATAATCGCCTTCTGCGCTGTTATGTTCTCATTGATCTGAAACTCGACAAACTCACCCACCAGGATCTCGGGCAAATGCAGATGTATGTGAACTACTTCGACCGCCATATAAAAACATCCGAGGAAAGACCAACCATTGGCATTTTGCTTTGCAGGCATAAGAAAGAAGCCATTGTTGAACTTACCCTTCCGCGCGACGCGAACATTCATGCCAGAGAATATCAGCTGTATCTGCCATCCAAAGATGAATTGAAAAGAAAACTGCTCGAATGGAGCCGGGAGCAAGAATAGCGGAGTGACGCGCGGAAATCTCTTGCCGGAACAGCGCATTTTCGCGCGCGGCGCCAAATACGCAGTCGATGGCGAATTGAGATTTCCCGCTTGAGATGACAAAAAACGTCTCACAATCCGCAAAGGCGATGGGTTTCGCCATCCGCCCGTCGCGAGGAAACTTGCCTAGCGCATTCCAGCATCCGCCGATCATTCGCTGATCTCTCGCGTCTCTCGCCGCCCTCTTTCCCGGCTTGCTATTTGCGCCTAAAATCACGAAGATTCCGCCCGCATTCAGGCAAGGCGCGGGGATGGGCGCGTTTTGTTCGGCGCGTTCCAAATCCCGCGAGCGCCTCTTTGATCGTTTCAAGAATTTGCGCCAGGCGCGAATATGGTCCGCGTTCCCTGGCGTTTTCGAAAGGACAACCCTAACATGACGGACACCGTGCGCATTGAGAAGGATTCGCTGGGGGAAGTGCGTATTCCCGCAAAGGCGTATTGGGGCACGACGACACAGCGCGCCCTCGAAGTCTATAAAATCTCGGGCCTGAAACATCATCCGAAGTTCATCGATGCATTTGTCCTGCTGAAAAAGGCCGCCGCGCTGGCCAACCGCGAATCGGGAGCGATTTCAGCCGAAGTGGCCGGGGCAATCATCCGCGCGTGTGACGAAGTGCTCGGCGGCGCGTTGCGCGATCAGTTCCCTGTCGATGTGTATCAGATGGGCGCGGGAACGTCGTTCCACATGAACGTGAACGAGGTGCTGGCCAACCGCGCGAACGAACATCTGGGCGGCCAAATTGGCAAATACGACAAGGTTTCGCCGAACGACCACGTGAACTTCGGCCAATCGACGAACGACGGCTTCCCAACGGCGATGCGGCTCGGGATCGTGCTGGCATTGCGCGATTTGCTCGATGAACCGCTGAAGGAATTCGAGGCGGCGCTGGCGGCGAAAGGGCGCGAGTTCGACGGCATCCTGAAAAGCGCGCGCACGCACCTGCAAGACGCGGTGCCGATCCGCCTCGGACAGGAATTCGCGGCGTGGGGCGCGGCGGCGGCAAAGTGCCGCTCGGGGGTTGAACACGCGAGAAAGTCGTGCTGCGAACTCGGAATGGGCGGTTCGGCGGCGGGGACGGGCCTGAACACCGCGCCGGGATACCGCGAGCGCATTATCGAGCACTTGCGCGAGTTGTGCGGCGTAGCGGACCTCACGCCCGCCGCGGACATGCGCGAGGCCATGCAAAGCCAGCGCCCCGTCGGTGAGGTAATGTCGGCGCTGCGCACGCTCGCGATCGAAGTATCGCGCATCGCCAACGACCTGCGCCTGCTTTCCTCTGGTCCCACCACGGGATTCTTCGAGATCATCCTGCCTGCCGTCGCCCCCGGGTCGTCAATCATGCCGGGCAAAATCAACCCGTCGATTCCCGAATGCGTGAATATGGTTTGCTTCCAGGTGATCGGCAACGCGACATGCGTGGATTGGGCGGTGGGTGCGGGGCAGCTCGAGTTGAACGTGATGATGCCCGTCATGGCGCACAACGCGATTTTCTCAATCGATATTCTGGGCACGACGCTGCGGATGTTCGCGGACCGCTGCGTGAAGGGCATCACGGCGAATCCCGAGGTATGTCGCCGGTTTTCCGAGTCGTCGATGGGTCTCGCCACTGCGCTCAACGTGCATATAGGCTATAAAAACGCGGCGGCCGTCGCGAAAGAGGCGCTCGCATCCGGCAAGACGATCATCCAGATCGTGCGCGAGAAGGGCCTGCTTACCGAAGAACAAATCGCGCGCATCATGGACCCGGTAAAGATGACCGAGCCAGGCATTCCTGGGCGCTGAATCCGGCGCCGCATCGCTGGCATCCGCACAATCCCATTTCGCGCGCCGTTCATGCTTCCGCGGCTTGATCGGATTCCCTGGAGCGCTTTTATGAAATCTGACTCGGCACCCATTCGCATTTTCGCAAGGTTCCCGCTCCTGTTCGCGCTTTTACTTGCACTGGGGATGGGGTTTGCCCTGGCGGGGTGCCGGCAAACGCAAAAGGTCTTCGTCAGCCCATACACGAATCCCGCAAACGCGCAAGGCACATCGCCAACCGTCAATACGGCAGGAAACGCCGCGGCGAAGGCGTCGCTCGAAGAACTTTCGCGCGCCCTCGCCGCGCGCCACCCGGAGTGGGATACGCTCCAGGCGCTGGCGGATATTGTTATATATAAAGGGAAAAAGGCGCGCGGAACGTTCAATGCCAACCTGCTTGTCTCGCTGCCGGACCGCGCCCGGTTGCGAGGCTCGAAGGTGGGCATCGGGACGTTTTTCGAGATCATTAGCGACGGCGATCTGCTGCATGTCCACCTGAACAAGGACGGCCTGTTGTTTTCTGGCCGCGCCGAGGATTTGCCGCCCGATGCTGGCGTTTTGCGCGCGGCCAGCACGGAAGGATTGCTCGGCGCGCTTCTTGCGGAACGCGATCTGGCGCGGCGCCTGCGCCAATCCAGCCCCGCAAGCATCGTCACGCGACCCGCGCACTGGATCATCCGAATCGACAGCCCGGCGGAAAACCGCTGGCAGGTTTGGGTCGTCCGGCGCAATGATTTCCTGGTCGAGGAGACCCTGATCGGACGCCCCGGCGCCGGAACCGAGGCGCGAATCCGATACTGGGGCTACCGGCTTTTTGGAGAAGAGCCGCTTCCGAGCGATCTGGAAATTCATCTGGCCGGGCAATCGGAATGGATACGGGTGGATGTGGACACCTATAAAGTGAATCCGACGCTGCCGCCTGTGATTTTCGCCCCGCCGCGCGTTTCGCCGGATCATCATTATCCTTTGTCGAGTCTGCATTTCCGCGTTGATAGCACCGAATAAGCGCCTTTTGCGCCTCTCTCTCTCCCTCGCCTGAGCGTCCCTGAATCATGTCTCGCTTTCTCACGTTTCTCGCCCGCGCCACACACAGGCATCCCTGGGCCATCCTCCTCGGGTGTCTGGCCCTAACGGCGTTGTGCGCTGTGGCGGTGGTTCGGAAACTCACTCTTCAAACGGACGTTCGCGATCTCCTGCCGCGCGATAGCGAAGTGGCGCGGGTCACACGTTCGGCGCTCGATGATTTCGGCGCGTTTGACTTCATGCTGGCTGTCGTCGAGGACCGCGCGGAATCGCCCGGCGCGGACTCGGGCGAGTGGCTGACGCAAGCCGCGCCTCAAATCGCGGACGCGCTCAACGACCAGCGGTTTTTCAGCCAGGTCCAATACAAACTCGAAAGCACGGCATCGAGCCTGATCGAGGCGGGCAACAACGGCTCGGATTCGCTGATTGTCAATCTTCTGACGGACGCCGATTGGGACGCCTTCGAACAGCGGCTGAGTCCGGACACCATCCGCGAATCCCTCGTTGCGCTGCGCGAAAAACTCAAACGCCCTCTCAGCCTGGCGGACCGGCGCGACCTGCTTGAAGACCCTCTCGACATGCGCCGCATCATCCGCGCGCGCCTCACGTATTCGAGCGGACCCGCCAAACTCAATGTCCGGCGCGGATTTTTCCTTTCCGAAGACGGGCGGATGCTCCTCATGATCCTGCGCCCCGTCCGCCCATCAACCGACGTATTGTTCTCGCAGGAACTCGATCAATTCCTGACCGAGACACGCGACGGCCTGTTCCGCCGCAACCCCGGATGGAAAGATAAAATCCGCATCGATTTCCAGGGCGCGCATGTCGAGACCGCGCGCAATGCGAGCGCCGTCCGCTCGGACCTGAGCGCAACGCTGTTCGCCTCGTTTCTTGGCGTGATTGCCTTATTCTGGCTCACATTTCGCCGGTTCGAGGCTTTGTATTTCATCGGCCTGCCCCTCGCCTGCGGCATTCTCTGGACCCTCGGATTCGCCGCAGGCACGCTGCTTCGCATCTCGATCCTCAGCGCCGCGATGGGGGGCGTCCTCATCGGCCTCGGCGTGGATTATGGCATTCTGCTCTATAACCGTTTCATCGAAGAGGTGCAGCGCGGCAGCGACCCCGCCGAAGCGATTGAAACCATCCTGCGGCGCACGGGGCGAGGCATCGTCACAGGCGGATTCACGACGGCGGTTGGATTCCTTGCCATGACGCTGACTTCCTTCGAGGGATTCCGCGAATTGGGTCTCGTCACCGGCATGGGCATCCTGTGCTGCATGGCCAGTGCCCTCCTCATGATCCCGGCCATGATGACGCTGCTGATGGGACGCCGCACAGCCTCGATCCGCCGCCGCCCGCTCCTGACGCTCGGGCTTCCGCAACTGGCGGGCATGGTGCTTTCGCGTCCGCGGACCACGCTCGCGGCGGGCATTCTGCTCACGGTGTATTTCGGCTACCGGGCGCAAGGAGTTGGGTTCATCGACAGCCTGCGCGAGTTCCAGCCCGAAAGCCGCCATTACGCGAACCTGCAAAAACGGATCGACCGCCATTTCGAGACGCCGTCGAACCAAATCGTCATCATCGTCGAGGGCAAGACGCTCCAGGACGCGCTTGAATGCAACGACCTTCTCTACCGGAACATTCAATCCTGGCAGCAGGTGGCTGAGGAGAAAATTCTCGCGCTGGATTCGCTGCGGACCTATCTGCCCTCGGCGCGGACGCAGCGCGCGTCGCAAAAGCGCTTCCTGAGCCTGCTGGGCGCGCAGTGGCCCGGCACCAAAAAGCAAATCCTCGAAATCGGAACCCAGCTCGGCATGGCGCCTGAGACGTTCGACGCGTTTTTCGACCGCATAGAACGCCTGCGCGCCGCGGCCGAACGGGGCGAAGTGATCGAGTTCGGACAGGGGCCGCTGCCAAGCCCTTACCTTACAACGATCGTCCAGCGCTACGTCACAAAGCGCGAAGGGCGTTATCGCGTTCTTACACAGGTGTATCCTCCCAAAGGGCGGTGGGAATTGGAAATTCCCGAGGCATTCCTTAAGAATTTAAAGGCTGGCGACACGGCCTGGGGCAAGCCGAGCATCCCGGTGGATGTCACGGGAGTCGTCGTGCTTTCCAGCCGACTGAAGAAAATCATCATACGCGATCTTGCCTGGACCTGTCTGTGCGTTCTGGCCATCCTTATGGGAATTCTCTTGATTCACTTCCGCCGCATGGGCGACACGCTGCTGGCCCTGATTCCTGTGGTTTTGTCACTGATTTGGACACTCGGGCTGTGGTCGTTGTTTGGATTTCACATGAATTTCATCAACATCATTGTGCTCCCCATGATCCTCGGCATTGGTGTGCATGCCGGGCTGCATTTGCTTGAACGCTATCGCGAAATGGGACATCGGCGGCTCAATCTTGTCATGGAAACCACAGGGCGCGGCCTGCTCCTGACGGCGCTCACCACGATTGTGGGATTTGGCTCGCTTGCTATGGCGCAATTCCGCGGACTTCAGGAAATCGGCCTGCTGGTTATCATTGGCGTTGGAACCAATCTGCTCGCCACGTTGATCTTCCTGCCCGTGACGATCCGCTTCATCGAGCGCGGGCTTTCGTTCGACGACTGGAATCCGCAGGAATTGGACTGAGGCTTCACCACAGACGCTATTTTTATCGAATCCGATACACGCAGGCGCTTTGCGGCGGAATGCGCAGATGCAAACGCGCGCCCATGAAACGAACCTCGCTCTTCGGAGACTCGGCCTCAGGCGCAATGGGCGTGGATGGCAAGGAGGAAAGAGGTTGTTTCATTCCGCCGCGCCAAAGCAACTGCGCCTGCGAAGCGCCGCGCAAATTGCCAGGAATCTCAATTTCCGCCTGGGATTCGCCAAGACCGCGATTGATTGCGACCAACATGGCCTCGCTCCAGGCGGCTCGCGCAAAGACCAGGACGTCTTTGCTGGCGAAAAGCGTTTGATAATCGCCGCGACGCAGCGCCGGACTCTCGCGCCGCAGCGCTCCGAGCGCGCCTGTTCGCGCGAATCGGCGGCGTTCACGCGCGGTCCAGTCTTGCTCGTCCGGCATGGGCGCGCGGTTTTCGGGAATCTGCGCGCCTTCCAGCCCGATTTCGTCGCCGTAATAGATTGCAGGAACGGCGGGAAAGGTCAGGAGCGCACACATCGCCAAATCCAGCCGGGCGTCGGCAAGCAATTCGCTGGAATCTGAGGCGCGCCCATTGCCTTGCGCCACAGACCGCCAGCGCGCCATCCAAGGCGATCCGCTGGTGGCACAAGGGATTTCGCCGCCGGAAAATTCGCGGGCGGATTGGCGCGCTAAGCGGTTTAGGCCGGCCATGCTCCCGCGGTTTTCTAGCAATACGCCGCGTAAGGCCAAAGACAGCGCGTTGTCTGTCCGTCCATCGAGCGATCCTAAATCCATTGTTGCGAACTGTGAATTCTCATCCTCATTCTGAGGCGCGCCCGGGGCGCCAGGCGTTCCGAAAGGCTCGCCGAGCAAATAGACGCCCCGCCCTTCGGGTCCGGCCACTTCGCCTCGGATGCGCCGCGCCTGACGCCGCCAGAACGCCTCGGAAAGCCCGTCGCTGCCCGCAAACCAAAGCCCGTCGGCGTTCAGAATCCGCAGCCACCCAATCCCATAGCCGGTCATTCTCTCGACAGCTTCAGTATTTTCGGCGAAGGTTGCGCAGCGCAAAAATGGCGCGCGCAGATCGGTGAAATCCGGCTGTTCGTCCAAACGCGGCTCGTTGCCTTGCGGGTTCCCGGCAGCGGATTTGCTTATTTGAAGCCTTGGGTCCTTGTCCGCCGGCGACGAAAACCATTCGGGCTTTTCCGCCGCCAGGTCAGATTGCCCGTGGACGATCCAAGGGCAAATCGAAAGCATCACGCTGATCCCCTCGCCATGCGCCTCGCGAATGGTCTTCTGCCAGGATTTTGTTGTTCCCAGGCGGGGTTCCGGCTCCATAAACGTCGCGGTCCAATAGCCGTGATACGCGCCCGGGAGCGGCGCCTGGCGGAAAATTGGCGACAATACCAGGCAATTTGCGCCCAGACGCCCGAGGCGCCCGCTTTTCAAAAGCCGCCGGACATCGCTCGAATCTCCGCCTGTCCATTGGGAATTCACCGCGTCCTTGGCTGCCGCATCCGCCGAGTTGCGCGACGCGAGGCGATCTACAAGAACCGAATACAGCACGGCGTCGCGCGGCTCGAATAGACGCCGTCCGCGCCCGCCAAAAGCAAATCCTGAGGCGATCCACCGTCCCGCGCTGGTTTGGGCATATACGCGCACGATGGCGTCTGACCGGCGCGACGCGGCGCAATCGCGCAGGCCGCGCACCACAACGCGATCGGGCGCGGGCCATTCCACATAAAGGGATTTATGGCCAAACACTTTATCTTGATTAGATTTCCCGTTGCCTTGCGGAGAGGAATTGGTTCGGCTCGCAAGTTCCTCCCATTGCGGAAAGACCGGCTCGTTGCCGCACAGCACGAGAAGGCTTTCCGGCGCCGGGACCTCGCCCGGCGCAAGCCCATCGAACACAAACGCGCCATCCGCGCGCGAAAGGGCGGGGTCCAATTCCACCGGAACGGGATGCGGTTGGGGAGGCATTTCGCGCTGGCCTGAGACCGCGCCAGCGTCTCCCATAATGGAGTTCGCATTCTCTGAAATTACAAGCGCCAGCGGGAAATCCGCTTCGCGCTCGCTCGACTTAATGTTCAGCAGCGCAATCCACAATTTGGCGGACGCCCCGGCAGAAGAGTTTTCGTCATTGACGTCCGCAACGCCGCCCGATCCGCAAATTCGCAGCCTGTGGGGAAGAGTGCCGGAGGTTTCCTCCATCCATACGACGGAAGGCTGCCATTCTTTCGCCTGGGTGTTTTCCTTTCGCTGCGCTTTGTCATTCGCCGGAAACACCCCGAGAATTTCTGCGCCGACAAAAGGGCCGAGTCCCAGATCATGCAAGTCCAGAACGACGCCACGGCCGCCCGCCGAAATCACGGGGCAGGTGCGTTCGCCCTCGGGGCGGATGGGCGCGGGCGCAACAGACATTTGCCCGGACGATTTCTTTTCCGCGCCGCGATTTTCCCGCGATTCCGCCGAACTCTGCGCCGCCTCCGTTGCGTCTGAAGTGGCAGCGTTGTTCCCCGCGCAGCCGAAGAGGAGCCAGCCCCCGACGGCAAGAAAGCCAACCGCTCCCGCCACGCGCCGAATCGAATGCTTAATGCCAAGCCAAATACGTGCTGTTGTGTGGCGGAAATTCAGCCGATGAGACGAATGGGACCTATGAGACCCATAGGACAATTGCCAAGAAGAACGCATATTTTTATGTGACAGCTCTGGCAAAGGACGATATGTATTCATGGCGATTACATTCTTTGTGGCTTTGCGCCTTTAGGTGAGAACATAAGAATCTGACCTCGTTGGCGGGCGCGCCCTGATCCTCCGCCGCTCGCGATGTCGTCTCCGCCGTTTCGCACAAGATCAAGCGAATTACGGCGTTCAGGCAGGGAAATCGCGAATCGCGCCTGTGGGCGAATTATCAATCAAACCGTCCGCCGCGCAAAATCGCATTGCGCCGCGCCACCGTAATCCGTATCTACACTCCTGCGAATGCCGCCGCGGTCGCATGTTTGCGCCGCGCGCGCATTCGCCGCCTTCGCGGTTGGGGGCCAGTCTTGGCGCGCCATGCGAAGGCCCGCCCGGCGCCGGAGTGGCGGAATGGCAGACGCAGAGGACTCAAAATCCTCCGTCCGAAAGGGCGTAAGGGTTCGACTCCCTTCTCCGGCACCATTCAAACTGAAATATCCAGTTGCGTGATTTTACGAAATATGCGCCGAGCGATTTCGCTTGGAGCGTCTCGGAATTCCAGTGCTGGAATACAAAAAGAAAACCAGGTTTTCCGGCCAAAGGCCGTTCCCAGATTCCCATGTTTTTCCGAAAAAACACCCCGCGTCAGCGCTGGGCGTCGGGTTTGGGTATGGAAAGTTTCTGCGGCTGGCGGCCTTTGCGGACTTGTTCGAATTTGTGATTCAATTGGTCGAATTGCCATCGCTTGTAGTCGAATGGCTTTCCGCCGCCTTGTCCGGTGAGCGCGGCGCGCAGACGCGTGCGGCCTTCTTCAAGCGCCCGTTCGACCACGGGAACCACACGCTCGGGCGTCACTTCATGCGGCGCAATCCCAAGGGCCTTTGAAAATTGCAGACGCATATTTTCGTCCAGCCCCCGCCCCTCGCGCAGCGCATCGAGCATCATGTAGTGGCGTCCCATCGCGCGGATGAGCGCTTCGGGCGAGGCGTCTTTGGGCGCTTCGCGCTTGATGATAACCCGGTAGCCTTCTTCCGTTTCGCGGCGAGACTGGATTTTTTTCAAAGTGTCCATCGCGCAACCCAGTTCGTGGCCGACAACCACGTCCTGCGTCATGTGCTGCGCCGGGACGCGGAATTGTTCGGCATAATACGCGGCCAGCGCTTGCGGAACGCCCGCCTGGTCAATCTGCAAAATCCGCCCCAGAATCTGTTCGATTTTCACCAGGTCCGTCGCGTCCTCGAGGTCCCACCATATCCACGATTGAATCAGCAGAACGATTTTCTCAAGCGATGGATCTAGCGCCTTGTAAAACGAAGGCATGTCATGCACTTCGAGCTGGCCGGCGGTCTTTTGCCCCTTGTCTTCCTTCATCTGGACGATTTCCGTGAGGATCGAGACCTGGTTGGTCGGGTTGAAAAGGTCGCGAATCTTCTTTTCGTCGTCGGAGAGAAGGATGTCGGCCACCATGACCTTCACGGGGCCAAAAGCCTTGTATCCGGCGAGGACCAGGCGCACCTGGGTCATTTGCTGCCAGGCGATGTCTTCATACATGCCTTCGAGGCGGGGATTAATGCGGATGGCCGCCAGCGCGCGCGTGTCGATATAGTCTCGAATTTGCGCCATGAGAAGATCAATGTTGCGCATCGAGGCTTGTTGCTGGCCGTTGGACATGGCTGCTGGCTCCTTTGGCTGGATTCACCGCCCCGATCAGGCGTCTTCCTGGTTGCGCCGGAATCCCTGCGCCATCCGGCGTCCGATAAACGGATACAAAAAACTTCCCCCGGTCCATGTCACCCACGCTCCATAGAGGCAGATTGCCACATAAGCGACGAAACAAACGATGAGGATTTTGTAGTTGGCGTCGAGGATGAATTCCGAAAGGTTTTCGTTGATGAAGCGAACAATCCGTCCGAGCAAGGCGGCCACTTCCGCCACGACGATCAGCACGAGCACCGTGACCTGAAACAGAATGGCCTGTTGCGCGTGGAAAACGACTTCGCGGCAGCGTTCCTTGAAATAAAGCCAGATTACCGTATCGCCGATAACTCCCCACAGGGGGATTGCGGCCAGCAGATGCGCCAGGGCGGCAAATGGGCGTTCGTCATCGCGCATGGGATAACTCCATCTGGGACGGTTCCCGAAGCGGAGGGGAAATTCATGCGCCACACAGTGCAACTGCCTGACGCTTCTGGCCCGCCGCCGCGTCCGGCCGCGCCCCGAAAGAAAAGGTCCAGGCCCCATTTCGGGAGAGGCAGCCGTCGAGGACCGCGATCACAATTCCACCATGAAACACGCGGCGCTGGACGTCAAACCGATTCACGCAATCCCATAATGCGGCTGCCGCAGGAGCCGCTGGCGCCATCTTTGGATCGAAGAGTCTGCCAGAGATGCTTCCGCTGAAAATTCGGCTCAGTATAAAATCCACGCATCCCCGGGAAGAGGCGGTTCGCCAAACCCCACATCAAGGCGTGTGGCGGCGCCGCTCGTGACAACCACATTTTGCACGATGATTGGGTCGAAACCCTGGGCCTCGAACTTCAACGAATAGGTTCCAGGCAAAAGAATGCGGTGGTAGTCGCCTACGTCGGGATCGGTGTAGGTGGCGAAGGATTCGCGCCCGACGACGCGGACCGTGGCGTTCATTGGCTGGCCGGTGGCGCGGTTGGTGACGATGCCCCGAACGCCGCGATGCACCCATTCCATGTATAATAGCAAGCTTTCGCGGTTTTCGGAGATGTAGTTGTTGATTTCGCTCGCGGCGGGCCAGGAGGTGTCGCTCAGTTCCACTGTGATTTCCATGCAGCCTTGCCAAATATAAGCCCAATCCTGCATGCCGCCATGAACGATATACCATTGCGCGCCGAGCACGATGCCGTTGGTGAATTCTGTGCTGAGATGCATCCGGGGATGGGTGTTGGAGTATTCAAGGCACATCGCGACATATTCCGCATTGTCCACCGTTTGGGCATCTTTGTGATCCCAGGGATAATTGGCCACAAGCGCGCCCGTGTGGAAATTGGCCGCAAGCACAGGGTGGTGCGCGAACATGAAGTTCATAATCACCTGCGTCTCGGTCTGGCGGCCCGTCACGGTGTTGTTCGTGCTCGTCACAGGATCAGGAAAATTGCGGTTGAGGTCGATGTTGTTTGCATTGCCGCGGCGCGCCAGCACATAGCCGTCGGGATTCATCAGTGGCATGATCCAGATTTCGGTTTCGTTCACGAGCGAAGTGAGGCGCGCGTCAGTCCCGTATCCATCGAGCAGGCGCTGGATCAGATCGAGAAGGCATTCCATGCCGACGGGTTCATTGCCGTGCATGGACGAAATATACTGAAATTCCGGCTCGTCTTCTTCGACATCGACGTTGTCGCTGATTTTCATAAACCACAGGTCGCGTCCCTGGATGGATTTCCCGGCGCTGATGAGGCGGGCGATGTTGGGATGCGCGGCGGCCAGGGCGGTCAGGGTGGAAGTGAGTTCATCGTAAGTGTGATAGGCAAGCAGCGCATCGCCCGCAGCCTCGCCTTCTTTGGTGAGGGTCTCGAACATTTGTCGGGCGCGGTCGGGGATTTCGCGGATTTCCCAGCCCTGGGCGCGAATCCAGTCCGTTTCCTCGGGCGTAACGAATGCGCGAATCACCTCGGATGTAACGGTGTCGATCAGGATTCCGCGGTTGACGATTGCATCGAGTTGGGCGGCTGCCGCGGCGGCGGAATCCGGGGAGGTGGCATCTGGGCGGACGATTTCGGCAGGATGCGTCCCATCGAGGCTTTGGCGATAGAATGGCGCGGCGCAAGCAGCCGCGGGAAACAGGGAGGCTGCAATGGCGCAAACGCAAGCAGCCAGCATGAGAGAAAAGAATACATTTTTCATTGGGAATGCTATTTAGGGAGAAAAGACGTAAGGGACTAAAAGGTCGTAAGGGACGCAAAGGAACTGAGCGACCGAAACGACTTCCCAAAACCTCCGCGCTGCCCACAGTTCACTGCCCACTGATCACTTCTTTACTCACAACTCACAACCCACAACTCACAACCCACAACCTTCTCTCTATCTCATTCCTCCAAATAGCGCCTGCGCCAGCCAGCCGGCGATTGGCGGAATGAAAAACGTGCAGGCAAGGCGCACGAGCACGACACGCCAGCCAAGAATTCCAACGTCAATGGGCAGGCGGGTCAAGCCCCAGAGCGCGCCGCCCGTGAGATACGCAATGAGCACTCCTATGCCTGCGCCCGACCGCCAAAGCGCCGCGCCAAACAGAGCCTGCACCACAGGTCCGCCGGGTGAAAGCCCTCCGGCGACCGTTCCGACAAGGATTCCGCGCCAGCCCGATTGCGCGCCGATCCATCCGAGAAGCGTCTCGCGCGGCAGGATGGCCTGCAGCAGCCCGAGCGACAAAAACGCAAATAACAGCAAGGGAATCGCTGGAAGCATCATCTGGACCGCCAGGCGGACTCCCTGAAGATGGCGGTCGCCTTCTTGCGCGCGCGCCACAAAAAAAAGCGCGAGCGATAGTATTCCGAGCGCGGCGGAGGATAGAAGCATGGCCCTGGCTTGCCTCCTTGGCGGATTGCTCGATGGAACGTCGCGATGGGCGGTTATCTCGGACATAAAGGATTTCCGGATTGTTTTGGCTGAATGGCCGGAGGCGGCTCCAGCATTCATGCAAAAACCATTCACGAAACGCGGACCGCCGCGCAACCCCCATCCGTCGCTTGCCGCGCTTCTTGCGGCCCGCCCAAAAGGAGGCGTTTTCAATACGGGTTGCTTGCCAGGAGGGAGTCGGGTAAGGAACTGCTAAAGACTTCGCTGGAGGTCTCCGTTGTTCCTTCCATTCCCCGGCTTCGCCCCGTAATCGGCCTGAAATTCCACCTTCCGCCCAGGAGGCAAGGCCATGCCATCCGCCGCCCCGGCCGCCGCCCGCTCCGCGCGCTCGCAGCCGCAACCGCCAAGCCTGGAAAAAGCCGCCCGCGAGTGCGACAGCCTTTTTTCCCGGCGTTTCTACGAAATGGCTCACGCGACGCTGGATGATCTCGGGGGCGACGAATCCCCCGATCCGCGCGTGAGCTACCTGGCCGCTTGCTGCCATCTGGGGAATTTGCGGTTCGGAAAGGCGGCACATGTTCTGGCGCACACGCGCGAGACGCTGGAGAAAAATCCCCAATCTCGTGTTATTCTTGCCGGAACCGTCTTTGAGAATTTACCCCAGGCCATCAGCCTTTTGCTCGGCGCCATCGAACGCCAGCAAGCGCCGATGCTGAAGGTGTCGCCCTTCGATTTTGCGAAAAGTCCTTCGGAGGCTAAACTCCATCTTACCGGGGGCGACAAGGCAAGCATGGGCCGCCCCATCGATCCACGTCCCGAGTATCGCGCCGGATCGCTTGTGAAAGCCGAAGCGGCCTCGGGCGGGCCTCCGCGCATGCCCATGCCCCCGCGCCTTTCCGAACCAATCCGCATCCGCACGGGCGATATTCAGATCATTGGCGAGCCGATCCGCATCGTCACCGAACCGATTGTGATTCGGGACCGGGAAATCAGTTCGATCACAGCGCCCGCGGCCCCGTCCGCTCCTTCCTCCGCCGCCCGGCAGGCCGCGGCGCGCCAGGCCGCGCGTGCGGCGCAGTATCCGAGGGGCGAGCGCTCGGATGCGGCCTCGCTCGAAGACAAGGCGAAAATCCTCGAGCGCATCCGGACCGCAATGCGCACCCAGGGCGGGCAGGTGCAGGCGCTGGCTGTAGCCCAGCAAGCCGTGGCGCGCTATCCGCAAAGCGCCAGCGTCCGCGAGGCGTATGCACAGGTTCTTGAGGCGGTTGGGCGCAACGACCAGGCCGCTCACACCTATCTTGCCGCCGCCCATTTGGCGTTGTCTGATCCGCAGCGGCGCGGACGCCTCGAACATTGCCTGCAACGCGCCTGCGCGCTGGGGGCGGAGGATATTGGCTTTCTGCGCGATGCCTTGGCTGCCGCGCAGCGAGCGGGACTGAGCGAAATTGAAAAAGAGGTTCTCGGGCACCTTTTGCGGCTCGATGACGCCATCAGCGATCCGCTTCAGCGCGGTGTGTGGCTGCGGAGGCTCAAGGCAATCGACCCGGCCAATCCGCTGCTGCAATCCGCGCAGGGGCGGACTGAATTGGCTTCGGGGCTGCCCGTGTTCCAGTCCCCGGTTTCGACGACGGGAGGCCAGGGAGGCGGAATGGGCGGCGAACTGGGGGGCGGGGTGTCTTTCGATGGCTCCCAAACCTCGGCCACACCGATATCTTCCGGTCTCGATCAGCAAATCCCCGAATGGCAGGGCGGGCAAAGCGCGCAGGGCGCATTGGGCGCGCCGGCCTATGCGCCGCCTTCTTCCTTTGCGCCGACCGCGCCCGCAAAGCCCGGCGCCGCCCCGCCCGCGCAACCGTCATGGCCTGCCGTCTCGCCGCCTGGTTCGATGCCTTCGGGACCCGCCGCTGGCCCTGGGCCGATGCCCTCGATGGGCGGAAGTTTTTCTGCCCCGGCAGCACTGCCTGCTCCCCCAGCGCCGCCCGCCGCCGCGCCATCCGCGCCGTTTGCCGCGGTGAAACCGCCGCAAGCCGCGTCGCGGGGAACGGCGAAGCGGACATTTCCCTGTTTCTACTGCGGAAAGCCGGTGTCCTATTCGCAAGACACCTGCCCCTCGTGCAAAAATCAGCAACCGGCCTTCCTGCTCGAACGGGCGCGCCAGGCCTTGAGCACTCCACCATTCCCCGACGCCGACGGCGGCTTAAATGCGGATGCTGATGCCAATACAACAACAACCTCGGGGAAAAAATCTCCATTCGAAGCCTTTCCTCTTCCCCGCCCTAAACCGCGCTCGTCGGATGAAAAGTCGAAAGAAGCGCCAGAGGCCATAGCAAAGATTATTCCGGCGTTTTTTCTTCTTTTCGCTGGATTGGCGACCGGAAGCAGCATCATGTGCATTATTTCCTTTTTCTTTGCCGGCAGCGCGGCCAAATCGCCCAACGCCGGACCTGGAATCAAAGCAGTCACAATAGTTTTACGCATTCTGGCCGCGATTGGCTTCATCAGCGGATTCGGACGGGGAATTCCGTAGAGGGAAGAATTGTGGGTGGCGGGTTGTGAGTTGCGAGTGAAGAAGTGAACAGTGGGCAGTGGTCAGTGATCCGTGAACAATGACATGCAGGCGGTGCTTTCGATTTTCATGGCCGGCCTTCTCCCACGGTCCTTCCAACCCTTTTGCCTCCCATCTCTTCACCCACAACTCACAACCCACAACTCACAACTCCCCCCCATGTCCTTTTCGCCTCTTAAGTCATCGGGCGTTCAATCGAATTTTCCCGCGCTGGGGCATAGGGTTTGCAGGGGGCAGGCGGCGCATTGAGGCTTGCGGGCGGCGCAGGTCTTGCGGCCGTGCAACACGAGCGCGTGGCTGAACTGCGACCACCTCTCGGGCGGCAGCAACGATCCCAAATCAAACTCGATGCGCACGGGATCGGTGTCGTCCGAAAGCTCGATGCGCCCGGACAAACGTTGCACATGCGTATCGACCGTGATCCCTGGCAGGCCGAAGGCGTTGGCGCGGATGACGGCGGCGGTTTTGCGTCCGACCCCTCGCAACGTGGACAGCGCCTCCATTTCGCGAGGCACCTTGCCGCCAAACCGTTCATCAATTTCGCGGCAGCAGTGACGGATCGACGCGGCTTTGTTGTTGAAAAATCCCGTCGAGCGGATGTCCTGCTCGAGTTCGCCCGGAGGCGAGGCGGCGAAATCCGCGGCCGTGGGGTATTTGGCAAACAAGTCCGGCGTAACGAGATTCACGCGAGCGTCCGTGCATTGCGCGGAAAGAATCGTCGCCACAAGCAACTGAAGCGGGGTTTGGTAGTTCAAGGCGCATTTGGCCGCCGGGAATTCGCGTTCGAGAATATCCGCGATTTTCGCCGTTCGCGCCAGCAATTCGCGCGAGGGGCGGCGGCGCGCAATTTCGCGTTTCGCGGCGGTATCGACGATATCCCACGCGCCGCCCGCCAATTGCGCCAGCGCCGCCTCGGCCTTTGCGCCATCCACAAGGGGAATCAGGCGTTTCGCGGGCATTGCGCCGCTTGTCTTCTGTTTTGTGCCGCTTTTTTTGCCATTCATCGTGTGAATCCTGCCTATTTATCTCGCGAGAAATCGCCTTATGGTTTTCTGGCGGCGGTTTGGCGCGCCGCGCCGAGAAATTGCACGGGCAGCGAAGGGAGCAACAAAAGGCGGTTGTTGTTTGTGTCGGCCACAAGGAGCCGCCCGCGCGGCGGATCAAAGGCAATTCCCCACGGGCTTTGCAGTTGATCAGGCCCCCCGCCCGGCGCACCCCAGCATCCGAGAAACCGCCCATCCATTGTGAAATGCGAAATCCGGCTGTTTCCGTATTCAAGCACAAAAAGCGTCTGATCCGGACCGAGCGCGAGGTCGTAAGGATATTTGAGTTCGCCCGGCGCCGTGCCCTCGCGTCCCCACGCGCCGATTGGCTCCGGCGCGCCCGGTCCGCGCTTGAACCGCCAGATGCGATGATGCCCGGCGTCGGCCACAAAGAGAGGGCCGCCCGGCATGGCCACAAGCGATTGCGGACGAAGCATGTCATCGGGGCCTTCGGCGATTTTGCCCCACTCGCCGAGGAATGTGCCGTCCTGGGCGAAATGGATGATGCGATTGCGCTGGCCGTATTCCGAAACCCAGAGCGTTGCGCCGTCGGGATCGAGCGAAATGCTGGTGGGAAAAAGCATTTCGCCTGCCTCAGCACCGCGGCGTCCGAACTGGCCAAGGAGGCGTCCGTCGGGCGAATAATGCAATATCCGCATATAATGCGTGTCGGCCACCCAGAGCGAATCGTCGCGCGGATCGACCGAAAACCCTGTGGGCGTGCCATTTTCGAAGGCGGGCAGACGCCAGTCGAGCCGGTGCGCGCCCTGCGGATCGAGCCGTTGAATGCGCCCCGAGCGATCGATGACAATCATGTCGCCGCCCGCGAGAAATCCAACGGCGCGAGGTTTGGTGAAAAGACCGGGTTGGCGTCCGAGGCGGCCGATTACGAGAGAATCCGAGGGCGACGCCGCCTCCGCGCCAGGTTGCGAATCGTGCGCCGCCGCCGCGCCGCCGCCGCGTTCGCCCGCGCCAGTTCGCGAACAGCCCGCCAACAGCAGACAGACACTGGCAAATGTCCATGCCAAGGCCTGGGCAATCGGGCGGGAAAGAGGAAATTTCTCGCGCAAAGACGCAAAGACGCAAAGAGCATCTTCTTTGTGCCTTTGTGCCTTTGTGTGAGAATAAACAGGAATTCGCATGGAATTGCGTGTGAGGCGCGCGGATTGGGAAAAGGTGGGGCCGCCCTCATCGCCCGGCGCGAGGGCGCGCGGCTCTTGCCTGGAACATTCGTAAAGAATCCTCCCTCCGGCTCCAACTCCATTTTGACTTTGCGCGCGGTATTTCGTTGACCTCGCCCGCCGCCGGAAACTGCGCCACGCCATCGAATGAGGAAGGACTGGACGGATTGGGAGCGCCTGGCATAGGATGTTCTCCGGTGGCGGGGATTGGGAATGCGGCAAGCCAATGCAAGAGCGCGCGCGTGCGAAATCGCGAAGGGAAATGAAGCAACGAAACGAGACGCGGACGCGCGGCAAGGAGGCGCGGAGAAGATGACTACGACGCTCAATGTCGATGAAAAGCTGGTGGAAGAAGCGCGCGCCGTTGGCGGACATAAAACTCCAGATGAGGCTGTGGCATCTGCCTTGGAGGAATACATCCACCGTCACAAACGCCACGCTATTCTGGATATGATGGGAACGGTGGATTTCGATCCGGAGTTTGACTACAAAGCCTGTCGCCGGGGAAGATCAGTATCATGAGGCAGGTATTGATCGACACATCGGCGCTGTAGCCGTTCTCGCAGGTATTGTCGAGTAGCGAATGAGAAGTGCACGAGGCATCACAGGCCAATAGGATTTTCAGGGAATTGTTTTGTATTTGGTTTTTGGGCCGGAATTCTTCGCCCAGCGGGCGCGAGAAGGTAGCCTGGGGTGGAGCCTGACTTTTATACACATTTTCGGGCTT
>CAYUNT010000046.1:0-25562 GCA_964446285.1 uncultured Candidatus Sumerlaeota bacterium
CCCCCTTGGTTGAGGGGGAGGAGGGATACAACAACAGGAGGGAAATTTGGCTGTTCCCCTATGGAAGAACAGCGTCGCCTCACGAGTCCTGGATAGCCCACCAAACCTATATAAGGTCTGTAACTTTTTTCTCCTTGGTCTTCATATCGACCGCTTTGACGTTTTCGGTCGCGGCAGGGTTGACAAACCTAGTGCACCCGTTCGGGGCTTGTTGCCTTTTCACTTCTTTCGGCATTCAACCCAGCGCCTTTTTCATTAGAAAGATTCGTGCCAATTGCCTCCTTTGACTTATTTTAGTGCTTTTTAGGGAACAGATCAGCATTCAAAGCACTGAATATAAACAACTTACGCTTGCATGGCCTTTTGAGGAATCTGTAGAGGGTCTTTTCCGCACCCTGTGCACTTTGATTCAGCCCTGTTGCATCCGTGCAACATTGGGCGTCTCAGAATGTGCTGTTGTGATGCACCTGAAGCGGAAGGGATATGTCTGCGAAGGCGATTTGGCACTTGGGCCTTAGGAAAAACCGCGAACTATCCCTCGCTGATGCAATCATACGCAGTTTGGTCACCTCCCTTATCTGTGTCAACGAAAAAAAAACACAAAGCCATACCGATTTTATGCGGGGCACAGTCTGAAATCACTCGGCGAATGGCTCAGGCGCCTTCCTCCCACGCTAAGCCGGACTCACAGGTTGGCGTGGCATACCCTCCCCCTCTATAACGCGCCAGAAAGGAATTTTTATGCCAAAATCTCGCCGCCTGCGTTGATTCCTTGAAAATTAGTCCGGATTGGCCTTCTACTATCCGGGCGCGCGGACGCTGGGGCAAACCTCCTTGAACCAATAGACCCCGCTCGTGGCGCGAGGGTTAGGCTGGCCCCCTGGAAATGGACGGATTTTCGCAGCCCGGAACAGCAGCGCCGTCAAACCAGCCGGATCAATTTCCATGCGTATTTTAATGATCATCTGGCATTATCCGCCCGCAGTGGGCGGTTCGGAACGCATGGCGGCGCGTCTGGCCGGAGCGCTTGCGCATCGCGGGCACGAAATCGAGGTCTGGACTTCCTATCGCGCCGATTCGCCCCCTGTCGAACGCCCCGCGCGGGGGCTTACGATTCGGCGACGGATGGGCGGGCTGGAGCTTGGGCCTTTGTTTGGAGCGAGCGTATGGGCGCGCGAGGCGGGGGCAATTTGGTGGGCGCGCCGCCGTTTCGACGTCGTGCATCTCCACGAAGCCACCTGGCCGGCCTTGGGCGCTGTCGCGGCCCGCGCCGTGGGAGGTCCGCCGGTCCTGGTGATGAATGCCTCCTCGGGCGTTTTAAATGATGTGCGCCGTTTGCGCGAGCGCCGCGCCGGATCGCTGCTGACGGCGTGCCTGCGGCGGGCGGATCGCTTTGTCGCCCTCTGCCGCCAGGCCCGCGACGAAATGACACACCTGGGCATTGCGCCCGATCGCATCGAGATCGTTCCCAACGGCCTCGCGCTCGGGGACTTCCTTCCGCCCGCGCCGGATGAAGAGAGGACGCCGGAGCCTGATTCAGCAGCGGCAGCAGCAGGGTTGGAGGAAGGATCGGCGGCAGCGGCGGCGACGGCGGCGTGGCGATGGCGGTTTGTCACATTTGTCGGACGCTTGCACCCTATAAAAAACGTCCCGGTGCTGCTGGAGGCGTTTGCCCGCGTGCGGCGCGAAAGGCCGGCCGCGCGCCTGCGAATTGTTGGCGACGGCGAAGAGCGCCCGGCCCTCTTGCGGCGCGCAGGCGAGCTGGGCCTGCGAACGCTCGAACAACCCGGCCTGCCGCCATGCGCCGATTCCTACGCCCCGCTTCTGCCGGGTCGAGCCAGCCTTTCCAATGACCAGGTCGAGGCGTTTGACGTTCAGTTCGCCGGGATGAGCGCCGATCCGAGGCCCGATTATGCGGCGGCGGATGTGGTGGTTTTGCCCTCGGCCACGGAAGGCATGAGCAATGTGCTGCTCGAGGCGATGGCGATGGCGCGCCCGATCGTGGCCTCTGCCGTCGGCGGAAATCCCGACCTGCTCGATCCGGAAGACCGCCGCGCAAGCGCTCCCGACGAGGAAAAACACGGCGTGTTCGCGGGCGCGAATGGACTTCTCGTTCCGGCAGGCGATGCGGAGGCGCTGGCGTCGGCGATTGGGCGGGTGCTCGACGACGTGGCGCTGAGGCGGACGCTCGGGGTTTCGGCGCGGCAGTTTATCGAGCGCAACTGCTCGCTCGAACAAGTGGCCAGCCGCTATGAGGAAATTTACCAGCAGCTCGCCGGAACCAGGCGGCGGACGCCGCGAAGCGGGCGCTGATAGCGGCTTGCGGGCCTTCCTGTGTCGCGCCAGGACCGGGACCTATGAGACCTATGGGACCCATGCGTCTTATTGGTCCTATTGGTCCCAGCGAAATTTCGTTGTGCACGGCGGCTCAAATTCAGCGTAGAAAAAACCGCCCAATCCATCCGCGCACGCGCCGCCAATCCTCAGCCTTTGGCATCACCAGCGCCCGCAGCGGCACACGCGGTCCAGAACGCAAAAACAGCACGAGCAAAATCCCCATCGAGGCGGCGTAGGTCAGCGTCGTGGCCCAGCAGGCGCCCGTCAGGCCGTGGCGCGGAATGAGCCACAGGCAGAAATTCGCATGCAGCGGCAGCAGGCACAAATTGAGCACAAGCAGAGTCTCGGGGCTTTTTCGGTGGGCCGTAAAGAACATCGAGAACATGCGCCCGCACCCGAAAACCGCCGTTCCAAGCAGCAAAACGCGGAAGGGATAGATCGTGGCGCGGAAATCTTTTCCATACAGCAATGGAATCACCGGCGCGGCAATCCATCCGACGACAATCAGCGCCACCGACACGAGCAGCGTGACACGGAACAGTTCCGCGGCCAGACGGCGGGCCTCTTCGGGCTTGGCGCCGGTCATGGGCGCGTAGGCCGCGCTCTCGACGCCGGCCGAAACCATCCAGATTTTTCCGGCCAGCGATGCAGCTTGTTGATACACGCCCAGCGCGCCCAGTCCCGCCAGCGCGTTCACTAAAATCTGATCGAGTTGCGCAAGCAGTCCCGAGGCGAAATTCCCCAGATATACCCGCGCGCCAAAGGAAAACAGCCGCCGCAATTGCGACCGCTCAATCGGTCCGAAAAGCGGCCCATGACGCCGCAACAAGAGGGCCATTACCAGCGTCGAGGCGGCGAGAATCGCGAAAAACAATATCACCAGCAGCGTAATGCACGCATCAAGCCGCTCGGGATGCGACAGCGGGCGAAAGACGGCGAGCACTATCACAATCGCGCCATTTTGCACGGCGGCCATGGCAAGATTAAACCCGGCCAGCGTGGGAATTTCGCCCAGGCCGATCATCAAACCCTGCCAGGCCATCGAGTAAAAGGCGGGGGCGATGGCCGCGGTGGCCAAAATCAGATGCAGCGGGGCGATGCCGCGGAAAATCCCCCCTTGCACTGGCCGCCAAAAAAACCAGACAAACAGCGCGCCCGCCACGCCTGCAACAAACGATAAAATTACCGTCCAGGAATGCAGCCGCCCCAGCATCGAGCGGTCCTCGCCCACGAGCACCTGGTTCGACACCGGAACGCCAAGCGAGGCGAGATTCTGGAATTGTGTGAAAATTACCACCGTTGCCAGGACATAGGCCCCGCGTCCGGCGGCCCCCACCATGCGATTGAGGGCAATGCTCGTGAGCGTTGTAATTACAAGAATGCCGATCCGGGAAGCCAGGTCCAGCGCGCTCTTGCGGGCAATGCTCATTGGCATCTCGAGGGCGGCTCAAAATAAACGCGCCCGATGTGCGGTCTGTCCCGCCTCGCAGGCGGTTCGCTCGCAATCAGGCGCAATGGGCCAAAACAAACGCAATCCCAATACACAACCGCACGCTGAACGCGACCTCACAAGAACGCATCGTCAACGCGCTTCAATTTGGGCGCTACCAAGGCGTTTATGGCCGCCCAAATATCCCCGGAGCGCCTCCGGCCCGATTCAGGCCGGAAGACGCCCGATATAAGGATAGACTGCGTGATAGAACTTTGCCGGAACCGCAAGCCGCCGGAGAAAGCCCGGTGCACGGCCCGCGTAATGCCATTCCGCCGGATTCAGGCGGTTCCAGCGCGGCGCAGATGCGAATTAGTAGCGGTCGCCACCGCGTCCGCCGCCGCGAGGAGGACGTCCGCCTTCACGGCGGGGAGGGGCTTCGCCGCGGGGACGCGCAGGATTCACGCGCACCGGACGTCCCGCAATGGACTGGCCATTGAGGGCATTTGTCGCCTTTTCCGCTTCTTCGTCCGAAGGCATTTCGACGAATCCGAATCCCTTCGACTGTCCGCTGGCCTGGTCCCGAATCACGATCACTTCGCCCACATTGCCGTAGGCGGCAAAGGCGGACCGCAGATCGTCCTCGGTGGCTTGATAGGACAGGTTTCCCACATAGAGTTTCATAATTGGCTCCTGATGATTTCGGCAACCCGCGGACTGCCGGCGACAATCAACTTCCGAAAGCAACGCCCCGCGCCCTGCGCCCCGTGCGGGCATTTGGCGCGAACAGGCGACGGTCCAACAGAAAAACGGTTGGAGAGGGGGGATTGAATCCAGTGCGTTCCGAACGATAGTGCCAGCCGTTGAGAAAGAAATCCTGGGTTTGCCCTCCGGGATTCCCACGCCGCACAGGGTCGCTGGGAAATCCTCGGATAACCCTTATCAGACAGATTATACGGGAGAATACGGATTGATTGGCAAGAGGAATCGCGAACGCGGGCGCTTCAAACAAATTTGACATGCCATTTCAAAATGAAATAGGCGTCCCCTTTTTCTTCACTGTCATTGGCTCATGACACGCATGCATTGTTCTTGTGGGCGCTGGAATTCAGCCGCCAAACTTCAATCAATACAAGGTGCTGTTCTTTTGAAATCCCGCCGAATTGGACACAGGCGCGCAATTGGGATTGAAGAACGGAGAGCAATTCGCCAGCGTGCAGGCTCGTTTGCGCGCGGGCGCTGGGATCGCGAGGCTCCGCACTCGCGTCTTTTCAGCAAAACCCCGCCTGCGCACAAACGGGCTGGGACCGCGAGGCTCCGCACTCGCGCCTTTTCGACAAAGGTGGTTCTCTAATCTGCCCCGCGCGCCGTCTCTATCTTTATCACTCTCTCGCGGCATTTTACATCGGATGCAAAGGTCATGACTTCCCCCAATTCCTCTTCGTCCTCATCGTCCTCGTCTTCATCTTCTTCTTCCAAGCGCTCGATATTCACCGGCGCGCAACTGCGCCGTGCGTTTTTGGACTATTTCGTTTCGAAGGCGCAGGCGCCCAATCGTGCCGTCTCGAAATCGGGCGTGGGCGCTGGCGCGGATTTCACGCCGCTGCCGCATACACTCGTCTCCTCAGCGCCGCTCATTCCGCCCGACGATCCGACGCTCCTTTTCACCTCGGCGGGCATGGTGCAATTCAAGCGCCTCTATTCGGGCGAGGTCGATCCGCTGCCTTACCGCCGCGCGACGACCTGCCAGAAGTGTCTGCGCGCCGGGGGCAAGGCCAGCGACCTCGAAAGCGTCGGAAAATCCCTGCGCCACCACACATTCTTCGAGATGCTCGGCAACTTCTCGTTCGGCGACTACTTCAAGGCCGAGGCCATCCGGTTCGCGTGGGAATTTTGCACTTCGCCGCTCTACATGGGCCTCCCGGCCGACCGCATGTTCGCTACGATTTACGGTCCGACGGCGGAAAAACCCAAGATCGTGAAGGACGACGAGGCCGAGGCGGCGTGGATGCGCGAAACCGAAGACATGGCGCAGCGAGGGATCGTGCCTTCGCCGCTCGTAAATCCCGTAACCACGCTTGATGAAAAGGAAAACTTTTGGGGTCCGGCGGGCGACACGGGAGCGTGCGGGCCTTGCTCGGAAATCAAGTTTTTCATAGGCACGCCCGAGGAATTGGCCGAGGCGCGCCGCTTGGGCGAAACCGACCCGCACGCGCTCGGGCGGCGCATCGTCGAGGAGGGCGACCGCTTCCTCGAAATCTGGAACATGGTTTTTCCGCAGTTCGACCAGCAGCGCGACGGCACGCGCCCCACGCTGAAAAATCGCGGCATCGACACGGGTGCGGGCCTCGAACGCATGACGGTGGCCCTCCAGTGGTGGCACGAAGGCGGGCGCGTGCGCGGCCCCTATGAAACCGACCTCCTGCGGCCTATCGTGAACGCCGTGGCCGAAGCGACCGGCGTCCCTTACGTGACCGTGGCGGATTCGACGGGCGATCCGGAAGAGGCGCGCCGCCGCATGGCGCTCAACGCCATCGCCGACCACATTCGCGCGCTGGTGTTTTGCCTGGCGGAGGGGATCACCCCCTCGAACGACGGCCGCGGCTATGTCGTGCGCCGGATTCAGCGCCGCGCCGTGCGATTTGCGCGCCTGATCGGCGTCAGCGACCCGTTCCTTTACCGCCTCGTCGATGCGGTTGTCGAGTGCCCCGCCTGGCGCGATCCTGTGACGGGCGCGCATGTGTATCCTGAAATAACGCGCAACCTCGACGCGGCGCGCCGCACGGTCAGGCTCGAAGAGGAGCGCTTCCTGCGCACGCTCGATCAGGGAACGAAAATCCTCGATGAACTGATCGAACGCGGCAAATCCGAACCGGGGCGTCCGCTGCCGGGCGAGGACGTGTTCCGCCTCCATGCGACTTACGGATTTCCTCCTGATCTGACGCGCGAAATCGCCGAAGATGCAGGCCTGCGCCTGGACGACGCGGGCTACGCCGAAGCGATGAAAAAACACCAGGATGACGCGCGAAAATCCTGGAAAGGCGCGGAGTTGGGCGCGGAAATCGCACTGTTTGAAGAACTCGAAGACCGCGCGGGCGCAACGAAGTTCCTCGGCTACGAATACGACCGCGAAGAACCGGGAGCGCTGGGATCGCCAGGCTCCGCACTGGCAGGCTCCGCTCCGGCGCCGCGATCCGAGGTCGAAAGCGAGATTTTGGCGCTGGCCCTCGGCGACAAGCGCGTGGATTCGCTCGACGAGGGCGATGCGGCGGAGGAAGGCGCGCGAGCGGCCATCGTTTTGCGCGAGACAAATTTCTACGCGGAATCCGGCGGGCAGATCGGCGACATGGGCGTAATCGAACTGCGCGAAGGCGGCGTCGTGATGGCGCGATTCGCCGTTGAGGACACGCAAAAATCCCCAGGCGGCGTTTTCATCCACCTCGGGCGCATGGAAAGCGGAACGATGTCCGTGGGAGATCGCGCGGTGGCGCGCCCCGATTGGCAACGGCGCTGGGCTATTATGCGCAATCACACCTCCACGCATCTCCTTCAGCACGCCCTGCGGCGTGTCGTTGGCGAACACATCCGCCAATCCGGATCGTGGGTCGGGCCGGACGCGCTGCGATTCGACTTCACAAACATGGAGGCAGTTGGGCGCGAGGCGCTGGACAAGGTGGAACGCATCGTCAACGAGTGCATCGCGGCGGACGCGCCGGTGCGGACTGAAGTTCTGCCGCTCGAAGTGGCGCGCCAGCGCGGCGCCATTGCTCCCTTCGGCGAAAAATACGGCCACGAAGTGCGCGTGGTGACGGCAGGCGAGTTCTCGATGGAATTTTGCGGCGGCACACACCTGCGCCGCACGGGCCAGGCGATGCGGTTCCGCATCCTCGGCGAATCGAGCATCGCGGCGGGAATCCGGCGCATCGAGGCCGTGGCGGGCCTTGGGGCCTACGAGCACGAGGTCGAAGACCGCCGCCAGCTCGACGCCATGACGCAGCGCCTGCAAGCGCGCGGGGCGGCGGCGATCGAACGCATCGAGGCGCTGCAGGAACGCGCGCGCGAACTCGAAAAGGAAATCAGCCGCCTCAAGCAGTCGCAAGGCGCGGCGCGGCTTGACGAACTCGTGCGCGGCGCGGCGATGCTGCCGGGCGATGTGCGCCTTGTGATCGGCGAACTGCCCGGACTCGGCGCGCAGGAATTGCGCGCGCTCGCGGATCAGGCGCGCCAGAAGGCGGGCGACTGCGCTGTGGTGCTGCTCGCCTCCGCCGCCGAAGGCAAAGTGGCGCTGGTGTGCATGTCCGGCCCGGGCGCGGTAAAAACCTACCCGGCCAACAAGGCGATCAACGTCGTGGCCGAACACGTCGGCGGGCGCGGCGGCGGCAAGCCCGACATGGCGCTGGCGGGCGGCAAGAATCCCGAGGCGCTGGCCGAAGCGCTCCGCCAGGCGCCTGCTCGCATCGCCGCTCTGGCAAGCTGACACCGCCAGCGGGGCCTGAGTTTTTTACCACGAAAAACTCGAAAATAACGAAAGAAGAAAAAGAAAAAAATCCCGGATTGCTTCATGCTTCCATGAAGCAAATCCGGGATTCGATTTTCTATTCTTTCTCTATTTCGTTCTTTTCGTATTTTTCGTGGTCAATTCTTCTTCGGCGGTTAATTCTTCTTCGCCGCTTCAAGGGTGGCTTCCTGTTCCTGAAGGAAGCTGGTTTGCAGGCCGCCCGTGCCGCGGTTAAGCGCCACGCGTCCCGTCCGTGCCATTTCCATGATCCCGAACTGGCGCATCAGGTCTATGAACGACTCGATTTTCTCCTGCCCACCGACAATTTCGACCGCAAGCGTTTCCGTTGTGAAATCGACGATCTTCGCCTTGAAGATGTCCACGATTTCGACGACTTCCGAGCGCACGGTCTTCCCGGCCTTCACTTTGATGAGCATTAGTTCGCGCTCGACGTGCGGCGCTTCCGTGATGTCCTGCACGCGGATCACGTCCACGAGTTTGTTGAGCTGCTTGAAGATTTGCTCGATCACGCGCTCGTCGCCCGTGGTGACTAAAGTAATGCGCGAGACGGACGAATCCTGCGTTTCGCCCACGGCGAGCGAGTCGATATTGAATCCGCGCGCGCCAAACAGGCCCGCGATGCGCGCCAGAACGCCGAAATGGTTTTCCACGAGCACCGACAAAATGTGCTGGCGTTCGCTTTTATTGTTTCCGTTGTTTCCAGCCATGAGAGTATCTCCTTATATGAAGTCATTTGCTTGATGGATTAGCATCCTGGCGCCGCAAGGAGCAAAGAGCAGGAACGAGAGAGAAAGCGAGAAGGAACAGAAGGAGCAGGAAGAGCGGCGGAGAACGAGGGAAAGCGGCGGAGGACGGAGGACACTGAACGCAAAAAACGCCGCTGAAAGGGGTTCAGCGGCGGCGAAACGGCCCCGATTCGGCTTGCGCGCGCCTGCGGATGCGGCTCCGCTCCCGCGCGAAACCCGAATCAGGGCCTGGCTACAAGGACTCTCTGGCTCCGCTGGCATCCGCGCGCAGACATGGCGCTCGCGCCGGGAAACGTCCCCGGCTCGTAGGCGGCCATTGTCTGCATCGCAATCGGGAGCATCACGAGATAATCCTCGAACACCATAACGGCGGAGCGGACTGGGCGGGTGAAAATCACCTGCGCCCTTTGTCTGACCGCCGGTTCACTCCTTAGCCAGCCCCGCCCGCGGGAGTCAAGGCTGGAGTTGCGCCCGGGAGTTGCGCCCGGATGAGCAAGAGCGCGAGTGCGGAGCCTCGCGATCCCACGGGTCCGGAAGATGCGAGTGCAGAGCCTCGCGATCCCACGGGTCCGGAAGATGCGAGTGCAGAGCCTCGCGATCCATAAGCCGGGTGATCTCAATAGAGGCGGCCGCTGGGATGGAGGTTGACCCTGACAGGCCCCTCTTTTAGAGTAGGACGTTGTTCAGGGGGCGGAGGATTTTGGAAATATGCACTGCCTGACATCGGACACATCCCACGGATTGCCACAAATACCATGATTCCGACCTTGTTTGAAAAAGGCGCGCCAGGACGGCGGGCCATTGCCTGGCCAGAGGGCAGCGTTCAGGCCCCGGAAGAGTTGTTCCCATCGCAAGCCCTGCGCGCCGCGCCGCTCGATTTCCCAGCGCTCAGCCAGCCGGATATTGTCCGCCATTTCACGGCGCTGTCGCACCGCACCATGTCGATTGACGCCACGTTTTATCCCCTCGGCTCGTGCACGATGAAGCACAATCCGAAGGTGAATGAAACAGTGGCCGGCCTGGAAGGATTGCGCGAAGTGCATCCACTCCAGCCCGCCGAGGACATGCAGGGCCTGCTCGCGATCCTCTGGGAACTCGGCGAGATGCTGCGGGCGCTCACGGGCATGGCGGGCGTTACGCTTCAGCCTTGCGCGGGCGCTCACGGCGAATGGACGGGCCTGATGATGATGCGCGCCTGCCTGGCGCAGCGCGGCGAACTCGAATCGCGCCGCATCATCCTCGTGCCAGATACGGCCCACGGCACCAATCCGGCTTCGGCCGTGCGCGCGGGATTCCAGGCGCGCCAGATCAATTCGGACGCGCGCGGACGCACGTGCATCACGGCGCTGCGCGAGGCTCTCGGCCCCTCGACGGCCGGGATCATGATCACAAACCCCAACACGCTCGGCCTCTTCGAGGAAGACATCGCGGAAATCTGCCGCCTGGTCCACGAGGCGGGCGGACTGGTTTATATGGACGGCGCGAATTTCAACGCCATCGCGGGCCATGCGCGCCCTGGCGATTTCGGCGTCGATGCCATGCACATCAACGTTCACAAAACCTTTTCGACCCCGCATGGCGGCGGCGGACCGGGCGCGGGACCAGTGGTCGTGTCGGAAACGCTCGCGCCCTATCTGCCCGTGCCGCGGATCGAGCGCGCGGCGGATGGCGCGTTCCGGCTCGATGACAATGCGCCGCTTGCGATTGGCCGAGTGCGGTCTTTCATCGGCAATGCGGGCGTGCTGGTGCGCGCGTGGGCGTTTTTGCGCATGATCGGACTCGAAGGCACGCGCGAAATGAGCGCCACGGCCGTCCTGAACGCGAATTACCTGCTGCGGCGTTTGCGCGAAGCGTTTGACATCCCTTACGGCGGCGGGCATTGCATGCACGAGTTCGTAATCGACGCCACTCGCCAGAAAGAAGCCGGGGTGCGCGCGATGGACCTCGCCAAGGGCTTGCTCGATTGCGGATTCCATCCGCCCACCACGTATTTTCCGCTGATCGTCCCAGAGGCGCTGATGATCGAGCCGACCGAAACCGAATCGCGCGACTCGCTCGACCAGTTCGCGGACGCCATGATCGGCCTCGCCGGGCGCGCGCAAACCGATCCCAAATGGTTCGCCGAATGCCCGCGCTCGATGCCCATCTCGCGTCCGGACGAAGCCACGGCGGCGCGCCGGCCCATCCTTTCCTGGGGAACCGAGGCGCGCGAGGTTTTCGGGTCTGGCGCGGCCAGCCCCCCCGGCGCCGCCGCGCAAGCCACGGAGGAAAAGCGGTAATGAACCGCGCCGAGGCGATTCAAAGCGCATTTGTCTGCCCCAAATGCCGGGGCAAATCGGCCCATGTCGAGCAGGCGGCGATTACGCTGACAGGCGGGCGGTTTTTCCCGCTCCGGCCCGGGCGGTTCCTCGTTGTCACTTGCACGTTGTGCGGCTATACGGAGTTTTACGACACGAGCGCATTCGCAGAATCGCGTGAGGCGAAAACAGCGCGGGCGGAAGCGTCGGCGCCAACTCCGCTGACACCCATTGCGGAACCTCAGAAAGGCGGATAGGCGCGCCATGAATGCTCCGCAAATAGACGCTCGAATGGATGCGCAAAAGGATTTGGCGGGACGGCGCGTTTTGCTCGGGGTGAGTTCGAGCATCGCCGCGTATCGGGCGCTCGATGTGGCCAGCGCCCTCACCAAGCGCGGCGCGGCGGTTCGCGTGGCGATGACGCGCGAGGCCGCCCGCCTGGTGCGTCCGCTCGCCTTTGAGGCCATCACGCACAACCGCGCTGTTACTTCGCTCTGGCAGCGGCCGCACGCCTACGAAATGGAGCACCTGGAGTGGACGAAGTGGGCGGAGGTGTTTGTGATTGCGCCCGCGACGGCCAACATTTTGGCGAAACTGGCCTGCGGAATCGCGGACGACGCGCTGACGACGTTCGCTCTGGCCTGGCAGGGGCCGCTGCTCGTTGCGCCCGCTATGAATCCCGCGATGTGGAGCCATCCGGCGGTTCAGGAGAACGTGGCGCGGCTGCGCGCGAGGGGCGTCGAGTTCATCGGACCGGTGGAAGGGCCGACGGCCTGCGGCGATGTGGGCTTGGGGCGGCTGGCGCCAGTGGAAGAGATTTTGGAACGCGTCTGCGCGGCGCTGAAGAAGGGGACCTATGCGACCAATGGGACGAATGGGACATTGGTTGCGGGCGGGAACCAGGAAATAAAGATAGCCGCCACTTCTGAGAGCAGCCCAGACAAGCCCGATGAGTTTCATGAGTCCCATGCGTCTCATGCGTCCCATGCTTCTCCAGCCTTGGCTGCTTCTGACGCGCCCGCCGTTGCCACGGCCATTCCTGCCTCTCCTCTTCGCGGCCTGCGCGTTTTGGTCACAAGCGGCCCCACGCGCGAATTCCTCGATCCGGTAAGGTTTTTGTCCAATCCCTCGTCGGGCCGGATGGGCCACGCGCTGGCGGCCGAAGCGGCGCGGCGCGGCGCGCGCGTCGCTCTCATTCATGGCCCCGTCGAAATTCCACCCCCCGCCGAGTGCGCGGAAGTGGCAGGCGTCATCAGCGCCCGCGAGATGCGCGACGCCGTTCTCGCCCGCGCGCCCGAGACCGACATCTTCATCTTCGCCGCCGCCGTAAGCGACTGGCGCCCCGCCGCCGCCAGCGACCGCAAAGAAAAGAAAAAAGACGCGGGCGCGAGCGTGGAAGTCCAGCTCGTTCGCAACCCCGATATTGCCCGCGAGACGCTCGATGCGGCCCGTCCCGGCGCGATTCGCGTGGGATTCGCCGCCGAAACCCACGACCTCGTCGCTTACGCCGGGGAAAAACTGCGCGAAAAACGTTTTGACCTGATCGTAGCCAATCGCGTGGGCGTTTCGGGAACCGGATTTGCATCGGGAGAAAACGAAGCGGTTTTGCTTCGCCCCGGCGGCGCGCCGCGCCCGATGCCCAAAATGCCCAAATCAGCCCTCGCCGCAGCTATATGTGGCGAAATCGAACGCATCCTGCTCTCTCGCAATTCTCCCCCAACTCCCTCAGGATAAATTCGACAATCTCATAGGAGCAGGACCATGTATGCCGGGATTTCCACGGAAAAACGCCTGGTGATAATCGACCTGCAAGGCCGGCTGGACGCCCACGGCGCATCGGAACTCGATAAAGTCTGGAAATCGCCGGAGGGAGGCGCGCAGCCGCAAATCCTTTGCGCCATTTTGGACATGGCGCAGGTGGAATACCTGAGCAGCGCAGGCCTGCGCCTGATTACCGCCATTCACAAATCGCTGGCCGCCCGCGGAGGCACAATTGCGCTCGCCGGAGCACGCCCCTATTGCCGCGGCGTGATCGATATGGCCGGGCTGTCCGAGACGCTCCCCCTCTTCGACGATCTTGCGGGGGCGCGGGCCTTTTGCGCCGCGCTCATTCAGCGCCGCGAATCGCTCGAACAGTGGGACAATCTCGAAACGCACGAAACCGAATGCGGCCGATTCCGCATGATTCCAGCCTGCGCCGCGCACAGCGAGGAAGGCGGCACACTGCGCATCCTCGGCGACATCCGCGACGTTCTTTATTCGCGCGTCCGCAAGGAAGGCTTGTTTTTCAAGCGGTTTTGCGAAACGGAATACTCGATCGGACTGGGCGGGCTGGGCGATCAGCCAGACGACTATTTCCACATCCTCGGTGAAATGATCACAATCGGCGGAACGATGGTCTGGCTGCCCACCGACGGCAACGATACGGCGGACTTTATGATTCCGCGCACGGACAAGGGGCAAATTCTTATTCGCACGGGATTCAATGTGTCGCTGGGCGGCGGGTTCAACGAACTGGCCTGGTTCGAGAGCAAAGAACCGCGCGGGGCGTCGATGGGCGCGCTTTATCGGGCGCTTTTCGGCCTGGCGCGCAAACGCCGCCAGGATTTTCGCGGCGTGATGGGCCTCGCCATCCGCGCGCGCATGGGCGAAGTGTTCCGCTCGGGCATTCGCAAATCACCCGTGGCAGATTTCCAGCCGCAGGATGGCGAAATGGTCATCCACCCCAATCACTTCAAGGACTGGTTCACCGCCGATTCCGTTCCGCGTCATCGCGATGTGGATGGGCTGATCTGCGGAATCGGCGCGGACCTCACCGCCGATCTTTCTTTTTATCCGAGCGAGAGTTTCAACAAAGTCTTTTACATTCATCCGGCCAATACGGCGGGCAAAACCGAACTGCTCCACAACCACGCCGTCCTCTTCGCGCCGCGCCCTATGGCGGAACGCGCCGTATGCATCGAGGAACAAATCGCCGACACTGTGGACAACGGCGAGTTCATTGACATGTGCCATCTGCTCGATGGCTCGACGATATCCAAAGGTCTGATTGGGATTTCCTACACGCAGGCCATCGTCGAAGACGTTGCCGCCGCCCCCGGCGCCTGATAAATGGCTTTGTCTTTCAAGAAAGGAAATTTACCACAAAGGCACAAAGACACAAAGGGAAGCTATCCTATCCGCGAAGCGGAAACTCTCTTCTTTGTGCCTTCGTGTCTTCGTGGTTATTCTGTATTGAATCTAAATCGAATGCATGGCGCCGCCGTCGCAGGCGATGGCCTGGCCGGTGATGTAAGCGGCGCGTTCGGAGGCGAGAAACGCCGCCAGCGCGCCCAGTTCCTCGGGATTGCCAATGCGTCCAGCCGGGATTTGCGCGCATAGTTTTGCCTCGTCCACGCCAAGTTCCATCAGGCGTTCGGTGCGCGTATAGCCGGGCAGGAGCGCGTTGACAGTGATGCCCTCAGCGGCCACCTCGCGGCTGAGGCTTTTCGCCAGGCCAAGCAATCCCGCGCGAAGGGCGTTCGAGACCGTAAGGCGCGGGATCGGTTCGCGCGCCGCCAGCGAGGTGACAAGCAAAATGCGCCCCCAGCGCCGTTCGCGCATTCCGGGCAGCGCCGCGCGGATGGCCTCGACCGCGCTCAGAAACAGGCCGTCAAATCCCTCTTCCCATTTCGCGGGCGTGATTTCATCAAACGTCCCTGCCGGCGGGCCGCCTGTGTTTGTGACGAGGACGTCCAGCCCGCCCAGGCGTTCGATCACGCGTTGGACCAACAATCCCCCAGCGCCGACGACAGAAAGATCGCACGGAAACGCCTCCACGACGCCGACGCCACTGCCACTACTGGCGCGAATGGCCGCCGCCGCCGCTTCAAGACGTTCGCGTCCGCGCGCGCAGATGGCCACCCGCGCGCCTTCCGCCGCTATTGCCTGCGCAATCGCGCGCCCCAATCCAGACGACGCGCCCATCACGAGCGCCCGTTTGTCTTTCAATCCAAGGTCCATAACAAATATCCCCAGACAGAGAATCCTTTATTTGGAAAAGACTGCAAACCGGCGCGGACACATGCAGACAAACATAGTTCAATCCGGACGCCTATCCTCGCGTCCTTATTCTGTCCACTATCCGCTGCCCACTGCCCACTTCTTCACTCACAACTCACAACCCACAACCCCCAACTCACAACTCTTCCCCATCTCACTTCCCCGGGCGGGTTCGCGGGCGGGTGACGCCGTGCGTGCGAACGCCCATCACAAGGTCCATGAACTCGCGTCCGCGCAGCAATCCCAGCGATCCCATCTTGACCGAGTCTTCATCGTATCGTTCGACGCGATCCGGCGCGATGTGCGGTCCGTAAATCGCCACCGGCACCGGTTCGGCCAGGTGAGCGCCCGTGTTGCATGGCGTGAAATGATCGGGCAGCACGGCCCAGGTCGTATCCCATCCCTTTTGGACGGCGTGGCGCATGAGCGGTCCCGCGATGCGCGCATCTGTCCATTCCAGGCATTTCAGTTTCAGCCAGGGATTGCGTTCGTGGCCGGCCTCGTCGATGCCCTCGACGTGAATATAAACAAAGTCATGCCGCGACAGCGCGTCCATCGCCGCCGCCGCCTTGCCTTCGTAGTTGGTGTCCCAAAGGCCCGTTGCGCCCTCGACCTCGATCGGTTCGAGTCCGGCATAGACGGCGATTCCCTTGATAAGGTCCACGGCCGAGATGGCCGCGCCCGAGATGCCATACAGTTCGCGGTAAGTGGGCATTTGCGGCTTTTTGCCCGGCGCCCAGGGCCAAAGCGAGTCCGCGGCGCATTTTTCCGCCGCACGACGCGCCTGGTTCACGGGATGATCGAGCAGCAGCTCGCGTGAGCGTTCGACCACGCGCGCCAGCACACGCGCCGACGCCTCCGCCTCGGGGGCTTCCGCGCGCGGCAGGAGGTCGGCCACCCGCCCGCCCACATTATCGTGCGGCGGCGCGCATTCCAGGCGTTCGTCGCCGCCATCGAGAATCAGCAGGTGCCGGTAAGACACCCCGGCATGAAGTTTGACGCCCTCGATGCCGAGATTTTTATCCAAAAACTCAATCAACTCGCGGGCCTCGGGCGTTGTGATGTGCCCGGCGCTGTGGTTGCGGATGCGGTCGCCATCGAGCGAAATCACATTGACGCGCATGGCGATTTGCCCCGGGCGCAGTTCGACGCCGATGCTTGCGGCCTCGAGCACGCCGCGCCCCTCGCGTCCGCCAAAGAGCGCCTTGGCGTCATAGCCCATCACGCCCAGGTTCGCGGTGGCCGAGCCATTGGGCAATCCGGGCGGAATTGTCTCGAACGTCCCGCAGGCGCCCTCGCGGGCGATGCGGTTGAAATGCGGCAGGTCCGCCAGCATCAGCGGGGTCTTGCCGTGCATGGCCGGGACCGGGTGGTCCGCGGCGCCATCAATCAGGAATACTACACGTTTCATAAGGCAGCACTTGTTCGCCGGTTAGGTTGGAATCGGGCATCCGGTCACGCAGGTGGAAATGGCCGGATTCGCTCACGAGCAAGGCGGCGATGGCATTTGAAATGCGCATCCCGCCCTATCAGGTTTTCTTTCTATCACAAGGCGTATGGCTTGTGAAATGAAATCTTCCGCGCGCGCGTCGGCGCGCCTTCGCTTCAGGCCAGTCATGCCGATGGCGGGCGGGTGTTGCGCTCGACGGCGAGCACGGCCATCAACAGCGACAGCACCAGCAGATAGCCCAGCCCGATCGCCGCCGAGATTCCGAAAAGCCCCGCGCGCGTCATGGCCAGCGCTTGGTTCTCGCGGGCCTTTGCCAGCGCCGCCATGCGTTCGTTGTGATAAATATCCAGCGCCGTCTTGCGCAGGCGCGGGTTTTCCACTGCATCGAGCACCTGGGTGGCGTTCGCCAGATAATCATCCGCGTTATCACCGTTCGCGACAGCTTGGCCGAGTTTTTCGTCCAAAAAGGGAATGGCCTCGCGCTGCGCCGAGGCGTCTTTCTGAGTCATACGCTCGATGAGGTTCGCCGCGCCGCGGAACTTCATCTCGAGCGTGTCCAGCGGCGCCATGGCCCGTCCGAACGGATCGGTGGAGGCTTGGCCGTCCTGCTTTTCGGCCTGTCCGAACGGCGTAAGGCGCGCGGCGATAAATTTTGGCGCCACATGCGCTCCGCCCGGCAAAATGATCCGGTGTCCATAATAGGCCGCCAGGCCCACGCTTCCAATGGTGGCAACCAGAACAAGAACTCCCAAAATCAGAAACACAATCCGCGCCAGCGGGAAAAATACCTTCGATTCCAGCGACATGTTTGCCTCCGCGTTCGTTGATTTATTGCGTCAGCTCGCGCACATACCAGCTGTCTCCGCGCCGGACAACGTGAATGGTGAAATCCCCCTGAAATGTGGTGCCTTGCGCATTCTCGAAATCGAGATACACCGCGACGCTCGCATTGGCATCATCTTCGATGCGGACTTCGCGAATCTGGTGCGAATGGAGTTTTCCGATGGTCTGCGGCGGGTTTTGCGACTGCGGGTCCCAGAACTTGATGAGCGAGTCGTATTCCTGCTTGGCCTGCACGTAGTTATTCACCACGGCGCGGATGCCCTCCTCGGCGGCGCGGCGGGCCTCTTCGGCGGCGCGGCGTTTTTCCTCCTCGGCCTTCTGGCGCTCGGCCTGTTCGACCGATTCGATGCGCGCTTTGAGCTGGGCAGCCAGGTCACGCAACCGCGTCTGCCGGATGGTCCCTTCCATCTGCGCTATAGCGGCGGAAATGGATTCATAGAGATTCTTCATCTGCTCCTTGGTGGCGGGCGCGCTGAGTTGTTTCGTCCAGCGCACAAGCTCCGCTTCGGCCTGCATTTCGCGCTTGAGTTGCGCGTCGAGCGCCTTGAACGCCTGCGCCAGCGCCGCATCGTTCCACAGCTGCGCAGGAAACATTCCCGCCAGCGTGGCCATTTCCGATTGAATCGCCTGCGGATTTTCGAAGGCTTCCATCCGCTTTTTATACGTCTCGAGCGCCGACTTTGCCCGGCTGGCGATCTCGAGGCGAGGTCCCGGCAAGTTCGGATCCGCCTCGAACGTCCTGAACAAAATGTAGTCGCGGAACAGGCCGGCGTTTGCCCCGTTCATTCCGGCGGTGAATTTTCGCAGCGCCTCCATGCGGACCGCCCGCGCCATCGATGTCTCATACGCGGCGGCGGCGGCGGAGTTCTCTCGCAGTGTGATTCCCGAGTATGGGTCTTTGCTCAAGGCTTCCCAGTTTGCCTCGCGGGCCAGGCAATTCATCACGAGGCAATCTTCGAGGGCCGTGTCGAATTGCCGTGCCTCGGCGCGCTCCATTGTCCTGCGCCCGAGGCGCGAGGCCGCATACAACCCGATCAGCGGCCAGTGCTTTGGATTTCCGCGCATCGCATAAGCGGCGAAATCCTTGGGATCGATTTGCAGCATCTTGTCATGCAAAAACTTGAATGAAGCCAGCGCCTTCTCGCCCTGCCGCTCGATGTTGATCATCAGTGCGGCGGTGATCGGCAGATACTCGGGGTCGTCGCGCGCCACCACGCCCTTGCCGTAATCCGTCCTCATGCGCGCAAAGGCCGGATACCACCGCGAACGCCACTCGGGCGTCGGCAGCGAAGTCTCCAGCGCGCTGCCCATCAATGTAGTCGCCAGGCGCACCAGGTTCTCAATTTCCGTCTCGCGGCCCGGCTCAGAGGATAGCAGCAGCTGAGCCGCCAACTGCCCCGAGGCGTTCAGCAGCTCGCCGCGCACGGCCTCGTATTGCTCCGGGCAATAGACAATCAGGTCCGCCTGCGCCTGGACGGCTTTGCGGCGCGTGGCGATGTCGTTGCCGGCATTGGCATATAACAAAACCATTTTCTTGCGCATGGGGAGCGACTTGGGCTGCAAGCGCAATCCATCGAGCAAAATCCGCTCCGCGTCCTCGAAATCGCGGTTCGCCATGGCCTCCGACGCCACGGACACAATCGTTTCCTCGTTTGCACCAGGAGAGATCGTGTAGATTTTTGCCGTTTTGCTATCTGTCGGTTTAACTTCCTGACTCTGGCGCACAATCCGGACGATCTTCTCGCGCGGGATGCGTATGGCGGTTCCCTCCAGGTTGACCTGAACTTCCTGATTGTTTTCGCTGAGGATTGTCCCGTGCAAAATCTGCTCTTTCGATCCGTCGCGAATGACAATTTCATCCGCGCGGACCGGGCCGGCCAAGCCAAGCAACACTCCAGCCGCGGCAATTGCGGATAGAAGGAAGCAGCGCGCATTCATGATCCGCCAATCCTCCACAAGGCCGCCCGCGCGGAGCGGCCGAATGCTGACAAAGCGCCTGCAAGTTTCCGAGCCAGCCCGGCACATAATCAATCTAAAACGCCGGAGGACACCGCGAAAAACAGGAACTGTTCAAAGTATCTGTGAAGTATCTGTGGGACAGGCAGCCTGCCTGTCGTGCATCGCTTTCTCAGAGACAGGCTGGCAGCCTGTCCTGCCATACACTGTTTCTTTGAGCAGTTCCTGCCGCGAAAAACGAGAAAGGACGCGAAAGAAAAAGATTATCAAACAAAACCTATTTCACACATCCGGTGAAACGGGTCTTGAACGGAATTCTCTCTTTTTTCGTTGTTTTCGTGTTTTTCGCGGTAAAAATGCATGTTCCGGGTTAAAAAGCGGCGCGGCCGGAGGAAGTGTTTGCTTCTTCCGGCCGCGCCTGTTCCCCTCGCGGATGGCCGGTTCGTTTTTAATAGGATGTGCGTTGTTTTCTAGCTATTTCATCGCAACAATTTGGCTGGCTTTGCCCTGTTTTGTCATTTCTTTCAATGCCTGATGGATAATATCCTCAAGAGTGTTCTCGTTGAACTTCTTATTATCATGAATTCTTGCCTCAATCCATGCTGGAATCGCAGGCATCTCAATTGAGGATATCTCTGCCGCAGTCAGGTCCGCTGCCGTTCGCTTTCGATAGAGACGCCCATCTTTTTCCAGTTTGCAGTCCTCTTTGAGTTTATACTCATACTGTCCCATACCGCGCATTTCATTGGCTATTATCACAGATTCGACCGCCACGATTTTCCCGGTTTGCGGATCAAGTTTGAATTCCTTGACTGTTTTTTCCACTTCCACCTTTTCCATAAGTTCCATTTTTTCGAGGGCCTCTTCGGGAACGCTTCCATCCGCGGCAACAGCAAGCTCCACCCACGGCTGATCTTTCAGCATCTTGCGGATTTGCGATTTCACTTGGGAGACTTGGTAGTCGCCAGGCGCGACGATCCTCGATGGATCCAGGTCATATTCGAATGAAATCGTTCCGGCATCCTGGCCCAGTTCCGCTTTCATTTTGGCTTCCACCCATGCGGCCATTTTCGCCATATCTACAACCGCACCTTTTCCGATCAAGGCATTGGAATGGTGGAAACTCCAGGGAATCGTAATATCAGGATTTCCAAAGGATGAGTCAACCGCTCCCGCCACGGAGCGAGGATCCTTATGTGACGACAGTTGAGTGTCATTGCCAGCATCATCCAATACGATCATTTCCCCGCTGGAATTGCAGTAGAACTTGGCTGTATCCGCCGTATAGTTTGGCGGGGTGCCAACTGAGCGCATGCAAAGAGTTCCTGCCACATCCAGCTGTTCGTATGCGCTGTCCGCATCACCAATGCAGACATAGGTATCAGCCATATAGGAATAGCCTGAAGGTGCCAGACGCATTCTTGTCCCACTTGAGTTATACAGCCTAATATCGCCAGAATTTGATAGGTTATCTAGTGTGAATATTGGGTTGCTATCTGTTCCATAGACATCCATTATTCTCTGAATACTGGAGACTGCATTTATGGCCAGTTGGCTTGTCGCAGCGGTAGTATTTATACCTAAACCAGCCGAGGACAGCTTCATTACGTCCAGATTTGCTATTCGAAAGCGGATATTTTTACCCGATGCTGCGTTTAGGAAGGTTGTGCCGTCTGGATAATGAGCCAATGCGTAGCTGGTTCCGTTATTTTGATCGACGTGAGCGAAGGTGGCATAATCGCTATGGTAGGTATTATATCCAATCGCGGCGCGGCCAAGATACGATGTTATATTTGAATCGTAGCCTGCCTTTATGGCGCCATTGACTTCGAGCTTTACGCCAGGATTTGTGGTTCCTACCCCAACGTTTCCTCCATCTTTTACAAAGATGCCGTTATCAGAGTCATCCGTCAGCTTCAAGCCGTCGCTGTCACGCGCCCTGACTTGATCCGTGCCAATATAAAGGCCATTATCTTGCGAAGTATTTTGGGTTTTCGAAAGATAAAGATCGTCAAAGTCGGTTGCATGATAGCCATCGACTGTATCCGCATCTCCCGTAATGTCTGCAGGGAGTTTGCTGTTAGAGTCCAGGGCGAGAAGAGCGTTGGGTTGGGCGGTTGCATAGGCATCAAATCCATCCACTGTATCTGCGTCGATGGATGCCATTGCAGAACGCGAGAATGTCACGGCCAAAACAACAGACAGAACGACCGATACAACCACTCGGAAGGAATTAAGCGATTTCATGATGCCACTCCTTTGAGAAATTGTTGAAAAAAGGGGGTACTTCTCAAAAACCCCGAGGTATCAATTACAAACCATTACTGTATTGTCAATAGACATTACTAATTTAATAAAATGCAAGTTTCCTAATGCTATTAGCCCAGCCATGCCCAAGGCTGTGTTTAGCAAAAAAAACCGCCTCTCCCGTTGAGGGAGAGGCGGTGGTTGTATTCCCCTGATGGAGAATTACAGTTAATGAACAGACTAGAACATCATCCAATCTTCAACCGGCGCAGGTGAATTCCCCCACGCCTCGATTTCTTTGATGATCGTATTGTTGTTGCCCGACCAGTCGCGCTCAGTGAATACGCCCGTGCCGAATGCGCCGCATCCGAAGAACGAGAGCTTCAGCAAGGCGACATTGCCAGCGATTGTTCCGCCGGTTGTGTTATAGAGACGGCCATAGCCGATGCCCGATTCGCCCGTGGCACCCGGAGGATCACCAGGAACGCCATTGCGGAAACGCGGAGCCACCGTCTCGAAATCGGTTCCATTGTGCGAAACCTCAACCAGGGCGTCGAAACGCGCGCGGTTGCCGCTGTCGCCCTGATGCCCAACCCAGATTCGGAGTTCTTTGATATCCACGGCAGGGCTGAAGGAGTATTGTATGACGGTCTTCGGCAGAACGGGGCCGACGCGCGAACCACCCGGCGTATTGTCATCCTCGCAAAGCGCAACCAGGGTATTGGGAATTTTGTTGGGGTCGCTGCCCCAGTCGCCCGAGTTCTCATACGTCCCGTTGGTCATTGTCACTTTGAAGGTGTTGTCCGTAATCGAGTCCGGACCAGTTCCGGTCACAGTGGCAAAGACATTGTGCCACGAGCCGCTGACGAGCGTATGCGCTTTTCCAGACAGAAGGTTTGTGGTTCCTGCGGGGCCGTTGCTGTTGAGCGCCGGAAGGTGGGAGAATGGAGTATTATACACCGTAGCGGCCGGGCCGGTAACAAACAGCGTTTGCGTGGTAACTTCCGCAAATCCGAGAGTGGCAAAAGCTGCCACAAGCACTGCGCAAATCAAGAGATGGCGCATGATAGTTATTCCTTTCGTTTATTGGATTATTTCAGGCGGCTTTTTATCCAAGGACGCTTCAGTTCGAAATACTGTCCCCATGCCAGCCGCCAATGCATATAACCTTGCCAATTGGAGCGCACAAGCGCCTATTCTGGCTGGCCACCTCCTACTCTTTAGCGGATATAGCAAATCGCGGTATCGGAAACATCTTCGGGAAGCGACAAAAAAACCTTGCTTCCCTATCCGAATGGCAGGAGACACGAAAACGGTTGCTGAAGTCAAACGAAAAATGACTAGGAAAGCAGAAAAGCCTAATAAATAAAAAATCTCTTGGCCAAGCGCAAGCGCTTGCATTTCAACTACAATAGATATGCCGAATCCATTGAAAATAGCATCCTATTCGCAGCTGTAATGTCCAATTTGCAGTAGCTTTATTCAGTGTTCTCCGCTGCGCCGCCGCTTGCGCCCTCTGCGCCGCCATCCCCGCCGCGGTTCAAGGCGAAAATCCGGGCGGCTTCCTCCGCAGTGGCGGCGCGCAATCCGCTCAGGGCCACCACTCGGTTGTGCGCCTTGGCGGTTAGGGCCTTGCGTTCGTTTCCGTCGGGCGAAATCGGCGCGTCAAACGTCACTTCGGCCTCGATTCCGCCCAGACCGAACAGGCGGAACAGATGCGAGACGAATTGATGGTCCTTCCAATAAGCCACATCCTCGGCGATCTCGACGCCCGGCCGCGCCGCACGCCACCGGATGGCCGCGGGAACCACGGGCGCGCGCGCCGCCACGGCTGCCTGAAGCAGCGCCCCGCGGAATGGCAGCACGCAATCGCCGCCCGTCGAGGTCCCCTCAAGGAATACGCAAACCGACTGCCCGTGGCGCAGGCGCTCTTCGACCTCGGCCGTTACGCTCGAAAGGTCGCGCGTTCGCCGCCGCGTCACTGCCGGATGGCTTGAGGACCGAATCAGCGTTCCGATAAAGGGCCACTGGCGGATTTCCGTCGTGGTAATGAAAAACACTGGCGTCGTGGCGCCCATCGCCAAAACGTCGCAGTATCCGATATGATTGGGCGTGATGACCGATCCGGGCGGCGGCGGCGCGCCGCGCTGGCGCAGGCGGAATCCTATCAGGCGCGAGACATACGCCGCCCAGCGACGCGTCCAGCGCGTGCAGATTTCGTATTGGACGGCCGGATCGCGGCGCCCGAACAGCCGCGCCAGCAGGAACAAGGTAAGGATTGTTATTGTTCCGGCGAAAAACAAAACGAGGCGCGCCGAGGCCAGAAGGGGGTTCGATCGCGCCCTGTGTTTTGCTGCGGAATCAGACGGCTTCAAATCCATAGGAACATTGCATCGGCGGGAATTTCACTACAAAGCCATAAAGACACAAGGAAGTGATTTTTTCCCAAAGGCCAAGGCAATTCATCTCCACATATTCTTTGTGCCTTGGCGCCTTTGTGGTGATATATATGATTCAGACCAGGACGTTCAGGCTCGAGTAATTTACGTCCTTTTCGCCGTCCAGCAGGACCAGGAAATCCACAGTTCCGAACTCGCGGTCAATGGCGGGTTCGGAGATTACCTTGCTGCCCAGGCGCATATAGGCGTTGAACAGTTTGGGGATTTTTTCGAGTTCGCCCTTGAGAGCCGGATCGGATTCGCGCTCCGCCGGGCCGCAAGTATATTCGGGCATTGCGCGCAGCCAGAGTTCGGGATGGACGTAACCCTTCGCGCGCAAGGTTCGCAAGGCCCTCCATCCTTCATCCGGGTCCTGCGACGTGAGTGAACAGCATCCGAAAAGATAACGCTGTTCGTATATCTTCATAAACGCGCCAATGCCCGCCCATAGCAGGAGCACCGTGGCCGGCGAACGATGGTCCAGCGCGATGCAGGCGCGTCCGCATTCGACCGCTCTGGGGAAAAGAGGACGCAGCGGGGCAAGATCGAACTCGCGGGCGGAGTAGATGCCACTGTGCGCCAGCGCCCATTGCACCGTCTGAAGGCGGTAAGTGCCCACCACCGCGCCCGTCGAACGCTCGACCATGACCAGGTGGGTCATCTGCGTGTCGAATTCGTCGCGGTCCAGGCCCGTGCAATGCGATTCGGGCAGCCCCTCGTTCAGTTCGATATTGAAAATCTCATAGCGAAGCCGCAGCGCCATTTCGAGGCAGCGGTCCGAACACGCGAATCCGACCAGATAGCGGGAACTCTTTTGTCCGGGAGCCGTCAGGAGGTCCACCTGGTTCCAGAACCCGCGCAAATCCCCCGCCTCCTGCAAGTCGCGGCAGGCAAGCGCTCCTTGGGCTGTCTGAACCATCTCGGTCATTGCATATTCTCGATTTCGCCGCGCCAGAGATTCGAGGCCGAAGAAAAAGGGATATATTTGCCGCTCCGGGGAGGCACAGAGCCTCTTTCCCTCTCTTCCAAGCCTTGGACACTATCCGCTGTCCTGTCTCCCAACAAGTGAAATGTCTTGGATGAGCGGGCGCGGAGGATAAAATTTTTTCAAATCCCGGGGGCTTGTTCGGACGTTTCGGGGACAGCCCAAGCCGCTCTTCCTTCCGTCATCCGATCCCCCTTCCGTCATCCGATCCCCCATCCGTGCGCTCCAAGACGCGACATAGCTTCTTTGCCGCTCACTCCCCCCCGTTCACCGC
>CAYUNT010000047.1:0-25508 GCA_964446285.1 uncultured Candidatus Sumerlaeota bacterium
CTTTCCGCGAAAACCGTGACAGGCGATTGGGAACACGATCAAAGGAAAATGGTATAAGTCTCAAAGGTCCTATTTGTCCCATAGGTCCCATTGGATCATGTTGCGGCCCTATATCGCCGGGCATCCAGCATTCAGCAAGAGGGCGTAAAACTGTCGCGGGGATTGATCGGAGATGTGTCGCCCCGCCCGCCGCGTCAATGCATTCATCGGAAATCTTTCCACGGTCGATCTGGCAAATATTCTCGCGAAAACGCGAAAACCCTGTAAAGACGCCGTTTTTGTGCGCATGAGGCCCCTGGGCGCCTGCGTTTGCCACTTCGAGAAAGTAACGTCTTTCCGGGAATAACTCTTGCTTCTCTTGTGGTGTTGGGTCGAAAGACACGCTTCCGGGAGCGACGTGCGCGCCTTTGAGAAGCGCCGTCTTGGACCACGGATTGTCCGCGCCCTTTCCCTCAAATCGGCTCGTTTCTTTCGCGGAAGGCTTCCTCTCGCCCCTCATCTCAAACAGTTGCGCGTGTTTTTCACACTTGTGCGCTCTCCGAGGCGCTTATGATCGAGGTTCGCAATCTCACAAAATACTACGGCCGTGTCCGCGCGGTGGAAAACATTGCGTTTTCCGCGGGCGATGGCGACATCCTTGGGTTTCTCGGCCCGAACGGCGCAGGGAAATCCACCACCATGCGCATGTTAACATGTTACACGCCACCCACATCGGGCGAGGCGCGTGTGGCCGGGTTTGACATCCGCTCGCAGTCGCTCGATGTGCGCCGCTCGATCGGCTACATGCCCGAAAACACGCCGCTATACACGGAAATGCGTGTTCGCGACTATGTAGATTTCATGGCGCGTCTGAAGGGCCTGCCGGGCAAGACTCGCCGCGCGGCTGTGGACCTGGCGCTGGAAGAAACCGGACTCGAGCACGTTTCGCGCCGCCTGATCGGGAACCTGTCAAAGGGCTACCGCCAGCGCGCGGGACTGGCGCAGGCGCTTGCGGGCGATCCGCGCGTCCTCATCCTCGACGAACCTACTGTCGGCCTCGATCCGGCGCAGATACGCGAAATCCGCAGCCTCATCCATGCCATGCGCGGGCGCCGCACAGTTCTTCTCTCGACGCACATCCTCCCCGAGGTCTCGATGACTTGCAACAAGGTGGTCATCATCAACGAGGGGCGGATCGAGGCGAGTGGCACGCCCGAAAATCTGCTCGATGAACTGCAAGAAACCGTCGAGACGCGCGCGATCTTTGGAGACAGCGGCGGTGGAGGGGCCACCGGGGTCGCTGAAAGCGTCGAAAAAGCGATTCGCTCCGTTGATGGCGTGCGCGCGGTGCGCATCGCGCCGCAGACTTCTTCGGATGAGGGAAAAGGGCGGTTCGAAGCCGTGATCGAAGTCGAGCGCGCGCGCGAGGTGCGTCCGGCGCTCGCGCGGGCGATTTTGGCGGCCGGGGCGGACCTCTTCGAGCTGCGCGCCCAGGGCATGACGCTCGAAGACATATTCCTTCGTGTTGTCTCGCGCGAATCGCACGAATCAGGCCACTCCGGGAGGTCTGATCAGCCGGACAAATCCGACCAGTCTGACAAATCTGACAAGCCGGACCTTTCCGACCAGAAGGAGGCCCGCGGCCATGACGCCTGATTTCGCATCCACTGGCGGCGGGTTCGCGCCCATTTTGCGCCGCGAAATCCGCGCCTATCTCACATCGCCTCTGTTCTACGTGCTGGCCGGCATCGTTCTCGCCGCCACAAGTGTGATGTTCATCTACTTGCTCTACCGGTTTGCGTATATGTGCTCGCAACCCAAGATGTATCTCCCGGCGGATTTCGAGCGCAACGCCACCAAGGAAGTTCTGACGAATTCCTTTTTCATGATTCACTTTTTCCTGCTCTTCACGATTCCGATTTTGTCCATGCGCCTCATCGCCGAGGAGCGGCGCTCGGGAACGCTTGAGTTGCTCGTTACGAATCCCGTGCGCGACTGGGGCCTGGTGCTCGGCAAGTATTTTGGCGCCCTGGCGGTCATTGGTGCGATTCTCATCCTGATGATGGCCTATCCACTGGCGCTCCAGTGGCTCGGCGGACAGCCCGAATGGCCTGTTGCCATCTCATGTTTTATCGGGCTGTTGTTTATTGCGGCGGCGTATCTGTCCTTTGGTCTGTTCGCGTCGTCGATCACGGAATCGCAGGTGGTGGCGGCGGTCATCGGGTATATCGGACTCTTCATGGTGTATATTCTCGGCGGATTGCTTGGGAATTCGCAAAATCCGCTGGTCCGGCAGGCGGGCGAGGCGCTGGGCATCGAGCGCCATTTCAACTCGTTCACCACCGGCAATCTCCAGATGCTTGACTTTGCCTATTTTCTTTTATTTTCCGCGCTGTTTTTGTTCCTGACGGCGCAGGTCCTTGGAATGCGGCGGTGGCGGATATGAGCAGCAAAAGTGGCGTTCAGATTGCGGTTCGCCTGGCCCTGCCCGTGCTGGGTCTGCTTTGTGTGGCGGGGGCGATGGCCGCCGCGGCGATCACGGGCGATTTTTCCAGGTGGACTCTCGGCCTTGGCGTGGCGGGGGCGATCCTGTTCCTTTCCATTTTCTTCACGTGGGAGAAGGGAAATTTGCTCAACTTCCTCCACCTTGGGATTTACTGCGTTTTCGTATGCGGCTCGATCGTATTGCTTTACCGAATTGCCGCAAACCATCCGCGCAACTGGGACCTTACAAAGGACAAAATCCATTCGCTGACGCCGCAAACCGAGGGATTTCTGCGGTCGCTCGGGCATTCGGTGAAGATTGTGGCGTTTGTGAATTCCAATGACCTGCCCCGCACTGAGCAGTTTCTAAAACTCTATCAGGTGGCGAATCCGGCGCGCGTCAGCGTCGAGGCGCACGATCCCGACGTGGACCCGCTCTTCACGCGCACATTCGACGAAAATGTTTATCCGGGCGACTATTATGTGGTGCGCGAAGATGCCCCCGGCGAAACGAAACGCAAAAAAGTGACGCTAGGCGCGTTCTCGAAGGATTCCGAGCGCCAGTTGACCAACGCCATCATCGAGATTCTTCGCGACCGCACTACGCGCGTGTATTTCCTTGATGGCCACGGCGAAAAACCGCTTTCCGCGCCCTCGAATGCCGCCTCGCGCGCGCCGGACGACTCGCTCGCCTCCGTGCAGCGCATTTTGGAAGAGCGCGCGTATCCGTGCGACACGCTCAACCTCCTCGAACGCGGCGTCGTGCCCGAAGACGCGGCCCTGCTCGTGATTGCCGGTCCGCGCCAGGACCTTTTTGAGATTGAAACAGAAATTTTGCGCGACTACATGGCAGAGGGCGGCAAACTGCTCGTCTTGCTCGATCCGATCCTGAAACGCGGCGCGCGGACGCCGAATCTGCTGGCGCTTCTGCGCGAATACGGGGTCGAAACACCGCCCAACTCGATTGTGGCCGACTTGGTTTCGGCGCAAACGCCGCTCGGGGCGAGCGCACCGGTTGTGCGTGAATTCGGGCGTCATCAGATCGTTGAAGGAATGCCGGGCGGCGTGTTTTTCCTCGCCGAGGCGCGCCCGATCCGCGCCGCCGCACCCGCGCCCGAGGGACTCACCGTCACGGAATTGCTCAAGACCGGCCCATCGTGCTGGGTCGAGGACGTCGATACGCTGCTTGACCGCGGAAAGTTCGATCCCCCCTCGGGCGGCGGTGCAGTCGAGCCGCTTGCCGTGGCCGTGTCTGGCGGAAAACCGGGGCCGCGTGGCGAACCGCGCCTCGTCGTCGTGGGCGATTCAGACACCTTCACCGAGGCTGCCATCGGCAACTACACCGCGACATTCTTTCTCCAATCCGTCAACTGGCTGGCGCAAAAAGAAGACCTCCTCGCCATCCCGCCCAAGGTCATCACCGAAACGCCGATTACGCTCACCACGACGCGGTTTTGGATGCTCGTATTCTCGCTGGGATTGATGGTTCTCATCGTCCTCTTCGGCGGGCTGGGATACACCGTGCTGCGGAGGAAACTGGGATGAGACCGGGAAAAACCATAGTTTCCATATTGATTTTCGGGATTCTGCTCGGGATTTACCTGGCGGATCAAAAGCGCATGGCGAAACAGCGCGACGCGAAGGAGCAGAGTGAGCGGCTGTTCACGGCGGAGGTGGCGAATATCGAGCGCGTCGTTCTCGACAATGAAAACGGCCACTTTGTCCTCGAACGCCGCGGCGACAAGACGGAGGCGAAAGCCAAGGCGGAAGCGAAGGAGAAGGAACCGGGAGAGTGGTGGCTTGTGGAGCCAATTTCCGCGCGCGCCGACCGCGAGCAAGTGGACCCGATGCTCGAAAACCTGCGCGGGGCGAAACGCCGCAATTCCTTTGCGCCGAAAGCGGGGGGCCTCGCGGCCTACGGACTCGAAAAACCCGCCGTGCGAGTCGAACTGGACATCCGCGAGAGCGGCAAGGCTGCAAACAAAGTCCGCATCGCGTTCGGAACACCCGCCGCGCAAAACTACCAGGTCTATGCGCAGGTCGAGGGCGAGAAAGATATTTTCACGCTGAGCGATTATTCCAAACGCCAGTGCGATAAGAACTTGTTTGCGCTGCGCGATAAATCCATCCTCGCCGCTCCGCCCGAAAAAGCGACGCGGCTGGAAATCGCGATTGCGCCGGAGAAGTCGGACCAGTCTGACCGGTCTAACAAGCCTGACAAATCTTCGCCTTCCCCCTCGCGCATCCTGGTGCTCGAGCGCTCCGCGGCCAGCGCCGATTCCCGCTGGCGCCTCGAACCGGGCGGGCGCGCCGCGGACACAAGCGCCGTCGAGGAACTGCTCCGCACGATCAACACCACGCGGGCGACGCGCATTGTGGATCAGCCAACCTCTTCGGCCGCGGAACTGGGCCTTACGCGCGAGACGGCCCGCGCGATTGTCACGGTCGCGCTTGGCTCCTCCTCTTCAGCCTCCTCCTCTTCCTCCCCTGCCTCCGAGCCGCGCACGCTCCTTATCGGCCGCGCCGAACCGGGCACGACGGCGGGCATGTTCTGCCGCATCGAGGGCGAATCGCGCCTGCTTGTCACGCGCGCTTCGTTCCTTGCCGATCTCCAGAAGGAACCGAAGGATTTGCGCGACCGCGCAATGGCCGGGTTCGAGGCGGACGACATTCGCACAATCACCATCCGCTCGCCCCGTTATCATGTAGTTCTTGAACGCTCGAAACCTGGCGCGGACTGGACCTTTGCCGATCCGCCGGGCGACGCGCCTGTTTCGCAGAAAAAAGCCGCGCAACTGGCCAACAATTTTGCCTCGTTGCGCGCGAAATCCTTCCTGGCCGAAGGCGACGCCGTCTCAGACGAACAAAGCGCCGCGTGGGGATTCCTCAAGCCCATGCTCAAAATCGGCGTCACGACTTTCGACGACCCCACGACGCGCGGGTTTGTGTTTGGCGATCCCGAGGGCAAGGAAGGCACAGTCTATACGCAGCGCCTCGGCGACAGCGCGTTTCTGTCCGTCGATTTCGCACGGGTGAACGACTTCTTCAAATTCCGCCCTGATCTCGAAGACCGCACGTTTGTCCGCTTCGATCCGGACAAGGTGCAGCGGATGCGGCTTGATCTCGACACAAACGCCGGCCCGATCACGCTCGAGTTCAAACGGCGCAAGGCGTCGTGGCAGGCGCGCGCGAACGATGGCGCGGCCCGCACGGTGGATTCCTTTGAGGTGGCGTCGTTTTTGGATGACATTCGCGATATGGAATATGTCGATCTCTTCACACCCGACGCCTCGGACGCGACGCGTGGCGGCTTGGAAAAACCAGCTGTGCGCGTGAGCCTGATGGATGAGGACGGCGCGGAATTGGGACATCTGGTCATTGGCGGACGCCAGGGATTGCGCCAGGTCATGTCTGCGCCGGGCGGTTCGTATCTCGTGAGCCTCGCGATGACCGAAGGTTTCACGCGCAGCCTCGAAACGCTCCTCGACCGCTTCGGCAAAGCGCCTCCCGAACAACTCCGCGGCACGGAAGGAAAAGGCGAAGGGGACAAAAAGTAGTTGTGAGTTGTGGGTTGGGAGTTGGGAGTTGTGAGAGAAGAAGTGATCAGTGATTAGTGGGCAGTGGGCAGTAAGAAAGGCTGTTGGCGCCTTGGAAAAACCCGGACGGGTTTTTTCAGGCCCTTTAGTCCTAATCCGGTGGGTTTGGGTGCAAACACGCCTCAATCCACTCAATGGAGGTTTTGGGGGATTCTTCTATCACTCGGCCCGGATTTCAATCCGGGCGCCAGGGGCCAAAGCGGTGCATTAACTGTTTCAACAGTTTTTGTTTCTCGCGCCGATGGAAAAACCGTTGAAACGGTTTCGAGATTATCCGCCGATGGAACCCCGCGATGAATCGCGGGGCGAATGATAACGGACCAAAACGCACCGTATTGCTTTTAGTCCATTAGGTCCTATTGGTTCCTTAAGTCCTTTGGTCCTTTAGGTCTCTTAGATCGTTTGCGTCCCTTTGGTCCTTTCTTCTCATAATTCATCCCCCCTCCCCGGAAAGGTATGATGCCCTCCCCCATCGTCATCTTCGACGCGGGAAATGTGCTGATCCGCTATGAGCCGGGCGAGGCGTTGCGGCGTCTGGCGCACGCGGCGCGATGTTCGCGGTGGCGCGTGCGATTGGCCTTCACTCTTGCGGGCGGCGGACGGCTCGGCACCGGCGGCATCTCGCCCGAGGAATTTGCGGCGGCGTTTGGGCAGCGTCTGGGTGTGCATCTGACGCCGATGCGAGTGCAGCAATTCTGGGGGCTTGATCTCAAGGGGCCGGTGGAAGGGATGTTCGACCTTATCGAACGCCTTCGCCGCCGCGGGCAGGCGCGCATCGCCATTCTTTCCGACACGAACGCCTTTCATTGGGGCCATTGCCTGGAACGCTGGCCGGAACTGCGCCGCATCCCCGATCAATTTGTCTCCTATGAGACCGGACTCCGAAAGCCCGATCCGCGCGTGTATCGGCTGGTGGAAGAGCGCTTGCGTGGAGGCGGCGACGGCAAAACGCAAATCGCTATGGACCCTTTCCAAAATCATCCGGTGGCTTGGACGTCTCGTCCAAGATTCTCTCCCAAGTCTTCGAATGGGCTTGTATCCGCCGGAAATAGGCAATTGGATTTGCCCGCGTCTCCGATTCTTTTTTTCGACGACACGGCCGCAAATGTCCGCGCCGCCGCCGCTGCCGGATGGAATGCGCATCTTTTCACGGGCCGGGATCAGGCCGAGAAAGTCCTTGTCGAACACGGACTTTTATAGCCGCCGCCTGGCGCCGCTGCTCGAAAATCCGCCTCCTGAGTTGACAAAACCAAGGGCGTCCGTGCTTGAATAGAGAAGTTAAGGGGCGGTCTGCGGTCGCCAGCATCGGCGGCGGACGCCCCTCTCCTTTTCATCCCATCTCTGCTTGAACGGCTTTTGAATTTATGTCGCCTTCCATTGAACTGAAAACCGGCCTCTCGCCGGATGAACAAATGCAGGAAATCCTTCGCGGCGCGGCTGAAGTGCTGCCCTCGAGGGAAGCCCTGCGCGAACGCCTCGCCCTCGGGCGCCCGTTGCGAATCAAACTCGGCGTCGATCCGACAAACTTCGACCTGCACCTCGGCCACACGGTGCCGCTGCGCAAACTCCTCACCTTTCAGCGGCTCGGACACGAGGTGCAATTTCTGATCGGCGGATTCACAGCGCGCATCGGCGATCCGACCGGGCGTTCGGAGGCGCGACCGCAACTAACCCGCGACCAGGTGGAAACCTACGCCGCCAAATTCCTCGAACAGGTCTTCACGATCCTCGACCGCAGCCGGACCACCGTGATGAACAACGCCGACTGGTTCGAGCGCATGACGTTTGCCGACGCGATCGCCATTGCCGCCCAAGCCACGGTGGCGCGGATGCTCGAACGCGATTATTTCGAGGCACGATGGGAAAAACAACTCCCCATCCACCTCCACGAATTTCTCTATCCGCTTATGCAGGGCCACGATTCTGTCGAGATGCGCTCCGACATCGAGATCGGCGGCACGGACCAGAAGTTCAACATCCTCATGGGCCGCCAGATGCAGGAAACCGCCGGGCAGCCGCCCCAGGTGGTGATTCTGTTGCCGCTTTTGCCGGGCACGGATGGCTCGCAAAAAATGAGCAAAACGGCGGGCAATCACATCCCGCTCGATGATGCGCCAATAGATATGTATTCGAAGGTGCTCTCGATTCCCGACGCGGCGATGCTTCTGTATTTCGAGTTGCTGACAGATGTTTCGCTGCGCGATTTGGCGGCGATCCGCGAGGCGCTTGCCTGGTGGGCCAAGCCGGATATGACGAATCTGCCGCTTGGCGCGCTCGATGACAAAGAGCGCCAGCGCTGGACCGCCGATCCGTCCGCGTTCCTGACTGTGGCCAATGCGCTGCATCCGAAGAATCTCAAGAAGCGGCTCGGGCGCGAGATCGTGGCCACTCGCCACGGCATGGAGGCCGCCGCTGAGGCCGAACGCGAATGGGTGCGCATTCACGAACCGGCGGGCGAAGGGCTTCCGACAGACATGCCCGAGCGCGACCTCAGCGCGTCGTTCCGTCCTGGTCAGGAAGTGAAGGCGCTTGATCTGGCCGAGGCGTGTGGGCTGGCGGAAAGCCGCGCCGAGCTCAAGCGCCTGGCCAAGCAAGGCGGCCTGCGCATCAACGGCGAGCCGGTGCGCGACCACGCCGCCACAGTGCGCGCTGAAGATGGGATGATCCTGAGCGCCGGAAAGCGAACTTTCATCAAGGTGCGTTTGTCATGACCTCCGGCTCCGCCGGCGCAAACGGCCCGATCGGCGATCTTCCGCGCGCCGCGTTTGCCGATCCGTCGGGACGCAATCGCGCGGAAATCGAAGCGCTTATGCGCCGCGCGCTCGATATGGTGATCGACCGCGCCGCCACGGCCGCCTCGCGTTCGCCGCTGCCCGATGCGCCGCTGCCCGAGGGGTGGGATCGCATTCCCGATGCGCCGCTCGCCGAAGAGGAAATTCTCGAACGCCTTCTCGCCGCGATGGACGGCTCGATGAACGCCGCGCATCCGGGCTATATCGGGCACATGGATTCGATTCCCGCCACGTTTTCGATCCTGGGCGATCTGGCGGCGGGCGCGCTGAACAACAACATGCTGAGCATGGACATGTCGGCGCTTCTGTCGCGTCTCGAACCGGCGCTGGTGCGCACGTTCGCGCGCGAGTTTTTCGGGTTGGGCGAGGCGTCGGGCGGATTGCTCATCAGCGGCGGCAGTTTGGCGAACCTCGAAGCCCTCGCCGTGGCGCGCAATTCCGCGTTTGGCTCGCGCGAATCGGGCATTGCCTGCCTTGGGCGGCGTCCTGTGCTGTTTGCTTCCGAACTGTGCCATTCCTCGATCCACAAAGCGGCGATGGTGCTTGGGCTGGGAACGCGCGCTGTGATTTCTATTCCGGCCGATGCGCGCGGGAAAATGGACGTGGCGCGCCTTCGAGCCGAGATCGCCGCCGCTCGCTCGCGTGGCGATGCGCCCTTTTGCGCCGTGGCGACCGCCGGAACCACAGTGACCGGAAACATTGATCCCATCGATGAAATCGCCGATGTGGCGCGTGCGGAAAATCTCTGGTTCCACGTGGATGCTGTGTTTGGCGGCGCATTGCGGTTTTCGCGTTCGCGCGCGCGGATGCTCAACGGCATCGAACGCGCCGATTCCGTTTCGTTCAATCCGCAGAAATGGCTCTACGTTACGAAAACCTGCGGCATGGTATTGTTTCGCGATTTCGCGCGCCTGGAGGATTTGTTCCGCGTCGAGGCGAATTACATGCGCGCCCGCGCGGATTTCAGCAATCTTGGCGAGTTCGGCCTCCAGGGAACGCGCCATGTCGATGTGCTCAAACTCTGGCTCACGCTGTTGCATTTCGGGCGCAGCGGGTGGGAGCGCCTGATCGAACACGGCTTCGCCTTGGCGGAATTTTTCACGGCCCAAATCCGCCGCCGCCCCTATCTGAAACTCGCCACGCCGCCCGAAATGAACGTAATTTGTTTTCGCGGCGAACCGGATTGGATCGCCCCCGCGCGCCGCGACGCCTGGAATGCCGAACTCCAGGCGAACTTGCTCAAGGAAGGCGATATTTTTCTTTCGCTTCCTCTTCTTCGCGGGGAACGATGGCTCAAGGCGGTTCTGTTGAATCCCTTTACGGACCCGGAACACCTTGGCAGAATGTTTGCGCGCATCGACGATTTCGCCCGCCTCTCGCGCTCTGAGGCGGACAAGCCGCATCGGCATCCACCAAACCGTTGAAACAGTTTTAAGATTTGCCGCAGATGGAACTCCGCGATAAATCACGGGGCAAATGATAAGTGACGATAGACCCAAACTCACCGTATGGCTCTTAGCCTCCAACAACCACCTTCCCCAAGGAGCCTTTCATGAATCGCGAGGAACTCAGCCGCAAAGTCAAAGAACAAGTCGAACAATTGCGCGAAGAGATCATTCAGTCCACGTCGCGAATCCTGCAGTTTCAGACAGTGAGCGGCGCGTCGGATGCAGAGGGCCAGGAGCGCTATCATTCCGAAATCGCCGCGTGCGGCGAATGGCTCGGCGAAGTGGCGCGCGCTATGGGCTTCCGCTGGCTTGCGAAACCGGGCCGCTGGTATTGCGTCGAATGGCCCGCCGAATCCTCCCCCTCCCCTTCCTCCTCGGGCGCCGCCCGTCCTGCGCTCCTTGGCGTGCCCGTGCATATTGACGTCGTGCCCGTCGGCGATGGATGGACCCACCCGCCCTTCAGCGGCAAGGTCGTGGATGGATTTGTGTGGGGCCGCGGCGCGCTCGACGACAAAGGCCCGCTTATTGCCACGCTATATGGCCTGCACGCCCTGCGCCGCGCAGGATTCCGCCCGCCTGTCACCTACCGTCTTATCATCGGCACCAAGGAAGAAATCGGCGATTGGGAAGACATCCACGAATATCTCGCCGAGGAGGGCGCGCCGGATTTCGGCTTCACGCCCGATGCGGATTTCCCGCTGATCACAGGCGAAAAGGGCATCCTCAATTTCACCATTAAAACCGAATGGCCTGTGCCTGATCCGGCGATGGAGGCCCTCGAAACGCCGCCCGCGCCTCTGCAAGCCGCCGCTTCCGTTCTGCCCGTCGAATTTGTGTCTCTGCGCGGCGGGATTCGCGCCAATATCGTGCCGGATACTTGCGAACTCGTCTTGCGCTATCCCGCCGCCGAACGCAACGCCGTGGCCGGCGCGCTGATGGCTCGCGCAACGCAATTCACCGTCGATCATCCGGGGGCCAAGATAACGATCCTTCCTGAATCCGCCCGGAGCGTGGAAGGCAGTGGCGGCGCCAGCGAAGAATTGCTGATTACCTTCCTTGGAAAACCCGCTCACGGTTCCGCGCCGCAAAAGGGCCATAACGCCATTGTCGATGCGCTGGCCTTCACGGCGCTTCTCGACGAACTTCCCGCGCCCATTCGCAAATTCGCCGGATTTGTCGCATTCACTTGCGCCGACTACACGGGTGGCCAGTTTGGCATCGCCTCGACGCATGAATTCATTGGCCCGACCACGATTAATTTGGGCATCGGACGCCTGGACGCCAAGGGCGGCGAAGTCGTTATCAATGTCCGCCCGACGCTTGGCCTCGACACGCGAGAGGTGGTCAAACGCGCCGCCGACACCGCGCTCGATTACAGCCGCGAAAGCGGTCTCGACATTGTCGTTGTGGCCCCGTCGCTCGGCAAGAACGCGCTCTTCCTCGATCCAGCCAAAGCCGGCCCGTTCTTGAAAGGCCTGCAGGAGGGATTCAAAATGGCCACAGGGCGCGAGGCGGAGCTGCGCTCGATCGGCGGCACCACTTATGCCAAGGCCATACCCAACTGCTGCGCCTTTGGTCCGATTTGGCTCGAAGCGGGAGAAGAAGACCTTACGCACCAGCGCGACGAACGTGTGGGTGTCGAGGTGCAGGTCCGCAACGTCAACATCTACGGCCTGGCTCTCGCCTGCGCCGGCCTCAATCTGGCAAAGTAAAATAGGATGTTTCGAGATCAGGGAATCGCGCCGCCGCGGGACAAGCGCTCCACAATGTCTTCCGGCGCGGCGCCCGCGATTAAAACACATTTATCGCGTCCGCTTTGCCCGGAAAGAATCGAAACCGCAGAGCGCGGCACTCCGAAATAATCCGCCAGAAATCGGATAAGTTCTTCGTTGGCCTTGCCATCCACGGGCGGCGCTTGCAGGCGCAATTTGAGCGCCGCGCCTCCATGAATCCCGGCCCATTGCGTGCGCGAGGCGCGCGGTTGAACGTGCAGCGCCACAGAACACCCCTCCGCCCGCCGCGATACAAAGGAGGGAATCGGCGCGCCAAGCGGCCGAGCCTCGCCGCCGGGCGAAGTAGAGGGATGGCGCGGAGAGGCGTCCTTCTTTGGCGTCATGTATCGAGGTGGACGACGCCAATTTCGATCGCGTATTTAACCAGTTCCGCGATGCTGCCCAGGCCGAGTTTCGCCAGAATGTGCGCGCGGTGCGTCTCGACGGTCTTGACCGACACATGCAGCCGCTTGGCGATTTCCTGATTGCGCAAGCCCTCGGCGAGCAATTGGAACACCTCGCGTTCGCGTTCGGTCAGGCTGTCGTAACCCGATTGCGACTTCACCGGGCGGCCCGAGCGCAGATAATCCTCGATGACGAACTTCGAGATGGCGGGCGAAAGGAAATACTCGCCGGCAAAAACGGCGCGAAGCGCGGAAACGATGTCGTCCGCCGCGCAGTCCTTGAGGATGTATCCGGCGGCGCCTGCCTGCAGCGCCTGGCGGACATACGCGTCGTTCTTGTGCATCGAGAGGATCAGGACGCGGGTTTTCGGAACGCGCCGGTGGATTTGTCTCAGCGCCTCCAGCCCGTGAAGCCCCGGCATCGAGAGATCGAGGAGAAGAACGTCAGGATGCAATTCGCCAGCCAGGTCCACTGCCTGGCGGCCATCGACGGCCTCTCCCACGACTTCGAATCCGGGAATGTCCCGCAACAAGCGGCCGAGACCTTCTCTTACAAGAGTATGGTCATCGGCGATCAAAACCCGAATGGCTGCGTTTTCGGCCATGTGTGCGACCTTCCACTAAGAGGAATTTCGAAAGTCAGAACCGCGCCCTCCCCCGGAGCTGATGCAAGATGAAAGCTGCCTCCCAGCATGGCGGCGCGCTCCTTCATGTTGAGGATGCCGCTGCAATGACGCTGGGATTGCCAGGCGGGCAGCTCGCCCGGATCGAAACCTTGTCCATTGTCGGTGATTTTCAGGCTGATGTTCTGATGATGCTGGACGATGTCCACGCTGGCGCGTTTTGCCTTGGCGTGCTTGACGATGTTTCCCAGACCCTCCTGGACAATTCGGTAAAGCGAGGCCTCGATGCGGTCTGGGATTTTTGGCCCGTTCATATCCGAGGAAAATTCCACTTCGAGACCGTGGCGGCGCTGAATTTCCGAACAATACCACTCGAGCGTGGGGATTAGACCCAGGTCGTCAAGCATGCTCGGGCGCAAATCGAGCGAAATGGCCCGGAGGTCTTCCATGGCGCGCGTGGTCAGATCGAGCGCGTCGGCAAACTTCCCCGCCAGGACCTTGTCCATGTCAGGAATCGACTGAAGCGCGGATTTCAAATTGAGCTTCAGACCCGTCAGAATTTGCCCTACGCCGTCGTGCAACTCGCGCGCAATCCGTCCGCGTTCCTGTTCCTGGGCCTCGAGCAACTGATTGGAGAGGTGCAGCAAATCCTCGCGCTGGCGCCGGATCGAGTCGTAAAAGCGCGCGTTCTGGATGGCCAGGGCGGCCAGCGTCGCGATGGACAAAAGCAAATCCGGGTGCGAGGAATCGTAGGCGTCTGGCGTGTAACTTTGCGCGGACATGGTGCCAATGACCGTGTCGCCCGCAATCATGGGAACAAACAAAAGCGAGGCGCTGCGCCGCGGGGTTCCGAATGCAACCAGCGGCGTGTCCAATTCCTCGTTTTCGCTGCGATGCAGAATGAGAACCGGCTCGCGTTTTTCGATCAGCCGTTTGACGAGCGGTGTGTTGACCGGCACCGTTTGGCGATCAATGAAGGTCTGCGGCTGGCCATCCACAAGATCGACTATAAACGCGGGGCGCATCGTCTCGCCCCCGCGCTGCACGATCGAGATCATGAAGGCGTCTGTGGGAATTACGCTGCGGACTTTTTCATAAACCTGCCGGTAGAGACGCGCCAGATCGAGCGTGGACATGAAGGCCAAACTGATTTCTTGCAGCGTGGTCAGGCGGCGAAGCTGAGTTTTGCTCTCCTGTTCGGCCCGTTTGCGTTCCGTAATGTTGAGGTAGTTGACGAGGACCATTTCCTCGTTGCCGACGTTGAGCGAGCGCGAGGATTGGAACACGGCGACATGCGCGCCGTCGGAACGCACAAGGCGGGTTTCGGCGTTTGCCTCCCCGCGCTGGCGCACCAGCCGCAGCCAGTCTCCGATCGCCAGGCTTTCGGGCGAAGGAAACAGGTCGCGGAACGGACGCCCGGCCAGCTCGCGCCGGGGAATGTCGAGCAAAAGGGCCAGCGCTTCGTTGGCCTCCTGAATGATTCCCGAGCGGGCGTCCACGAGCAAAATCCCCAGGGCGCTTTGTTCGAACAGTGCCCGGAATTTAACTTCGCTCTGGCGGACGGCCAGCGTAAGGGCCACTTTATCCCGGATGGCCGATTGCGCCTCGCTGTGGCTTCGGTCATAGGCGCGGGCCAGGGATTCGTGCGACCGCCGGAACTCGATTGCCGCCGCCATCTGGCTGGCCATGAACCCAAGAACCTGCAAATCCTGCGTGTCGAAGCAAAATGGATTGGTCACGCTCTCGATATAGAGCGCGCCATAAACCTGAGCATTGCGCAGCGCGGGCATGCATAGCACGGACCGCAAATGCCGCTGGCGGACGCTTTCGGACTTCTGGAAGCGCGGATCGTTTTGCGCGTCCACGGCCGCTATGCCGCGTTTGTTCTCCATTACCGATTGCAGAACCGCACGGCTGGGCGACGCCGTGCTTCCTTCTGGCGCCACATAAAACTCCTGGGCCGCCACTTCGAGCATATCCGCCGAGTCTGGCGCCGCCGCGGGCGCTTCCCCTTCCGGGTCGAATCGCGGACGCGCCAGAATCGCAATGTTGTCCGCCTTGGGAAACACCGTGCGCAGCGATTCCAATACAAATTCGTAAAAATCTTCGTCCGAACGCAATTCGAGCATGCGTCCCGAGAAAGACCCCAGCGAGATCAAGGTTCCAAACGCCGTTTGCAGCCTGCGGAAGCGGTTGGCCATCTGGGGCGGCGAGACGGAAAATGAAGTTACGCCCCCGTCTTCTTCCTCGCCCTCGCCGACCGCCGGAAGTTGGAGCGGGGCCTCCGGCGAAAGAGACTCCACAATGTCCAGGCCGCCTGTGCGCTGGACCGGCGCGGGGCTGGGCGGTTTAGGAATCGCCGGCTCCTCGCTGAGGACTTCTATCCGAATATCGCCCAGCTGCAGGATGTCGCCTGGCGCAATTACTGATTCCGAGACCAGAATTCCATTAAGGGCGGTGCCGTTCGTGCTGCCCAAATCGCGGATAATCAACGAGCCGGTGTCTAGGCGCCGGATCTCACAATGGCGGCGCGACACGGAGGGGTGTTGTATGGACAAAGTGGCCTGCGGATCGCGGCCAACAATGGTCACACCCGCCCCCAGTGTCCAGTCATGGACACGACCGTTCGGGTTCCGAATTCGGAGCCGATAGGTTGTGGTTACCGTTTCCGGCATGGAATCAGTCCCGGTGCGTGCGCCCAACCACCCCAGAATGAGCGCAATTCACCCAATCCTCAAAGATACTTGAGCCGCCTTGGGCGGTATGTCTCAAGGGATTTCTTATTTGCGGTGTCGATTTTTGCCAAAATGACGCACAGCGGGGCATAAAAATCGGCGAGTGCAGGCATTTCAGGACGGGCGGCGGGCCACCCCGATTACGGAGAGTCCGAAGGGAGGGCGGTTGCGCAGAAGGAGTTTTTCCACGCCCCGCGCCACAGGCTGGACCATCTTGTGCAATCGGACATCTCCGCGCCCGATGGCGGATTTGCGGAACAGCCGCCCGGCGACAAACCAACCGATTCCGCCAACAAAGTTCATATACGACGCATGTTCAGTTTCAAGTCCCGCCAGTTGAAAACGCTCGGCGAGCGAGTGGCGCGAGTATCGGCGGAAATGGCCAAGATTTGCGTCGAGCGGACTCATCAGGCCCATGAACGCCGGGACAAGTATGACTACTCGTCCGCCGGGGCGCACCATGCGAGCCATTTGACGCAGGGCGCTGACGTCGTCCTCAATGTGCTCGATGCAATTGCAGCTGATCGCCGTGTCGAACTCGCCGCGGCAAAGCGCCTCGGGGGGCTGAAGGATGTCCGCCTGGAAGATTTCCACCCCGGGCTTGGAGGCGAACCGGCGCCGCAACTGCTCGATATAATCCTCGCGCAAATCGGTCAGGCACAGCCTCCTGCGATCCGCAAGCCGCCTGCCCAGCGCGCCGATTCCCGCGCCCACTTCGATAACCGACTCTCCAAGCCAAGGCCTAAGGCGGTTGTGAATCCAATCGCCATATTCATCAGCCGTTTCCAGACGCTGCAACGTCTGGCGCCCAATGTCCCGGTAACGCCCGCGGCTATAGCGCAGAATGCAATACACCGCTTGGAACGCATCCTTTAGGCCGATCTTCTTGCCTTCCTCATAGGTGCGTCCGTCGTAGGAAATGCCCACTTCGTAAAAACGCAATTTTCGCCGCGCCAGTTTCGCGGTGATTTCCGGCTCGAATCCAAAACGATTTTGTTCGATCTCGATGCCTTGAATCGCGTCGCGCCGGAACATTTTATAGCAGGTTTCCATGTCCGTCAGGTTGAGATCGGTCATGGCGTTGGAGAGCAGCGTGAGGAAGCGGTTCCCAATGGTGTGCCAGAAATACAGCACGCGCCGCGCGCCCGCGCCCAAAAAACGCGAGCCGTAAACGACATCGGCGCGGTTATCGAGCAGCGGTTCAAGCAGGCGGCCGAATTCTTGAGGGTTGTATTCGAGATCGGCGTCCTGGACGACAACATAATCGCCCGTCGCGAATTGCAGCCCGGTGCGTATGGCCGCCCCTTTGCCCATATTGCGCCGGTGCAGAAGGATGCGGTCCACAAGCGGGCGCAGCGTGGGATACAGACCGCGCGTGCCGTCCTTCGAGCAATCATCCACAAGGACGATTTGCATCGCGCCGCCGCGTGGCAGTTCGACCTGGCGCAGCCGTTCGAGGATTTTCCCCAATGTCGCCACTTCGTTATATACGGGAACGACCACGGACAAAGTATAAGGAGCGGAAGTGGACATAGCGGAGGCCGGCGGAGAAAGCTCGGTGTTATTTGCCATAGATTTCGATTTCAGGAATGCGGGCGGCGCCATCGAGCACGCCTGGATTCACGATATAAAGGCGGAAGCAATTGGCCGCAATAGGGAAGGCGAATTTCACGACCTGGACGTTTGACCCTGTAACCGGATCAAGCGGGGTTTTTCCGTGTTCGTAGAAATAATATGGCGTCCAGGGGCCGTTTGTGGATTCGCTCACCTCGAAACGCCAGACTCTGGGATTGAATCCTTCCGGTTCTCCGCCCGCACTGCAATTTTTCAGAATAAAGCCCGTAATTACCGTGCGGGTTCCGAAGTCACCGCCGATCCATTGCGAGCCAGTGTGCTCGACATCGGCCCATTTGGTTTCCATTTTGCCGTCGAATGCCTTGGCGCCATCCGCGCCTTCCACATTGCCGGACGTGAATATCTTTTTGATTTCAGAGGAAAGCAGTTTGCCACCCGGCGCGCCCTTGAGTTTCTTGGTGTCCCACTTGTCTTCCAGCGTCACAAGGAAGTCCGGGTCGAGGTCGAGGTAATCCTTGTCGGGAACCTGGAACTCGGGGAATGGCGCGTGGGGTTCGGTCTGATACCAGTATGCGACACTGGAATAGTCATCCTCGCGGTCTCCGACATCCCAGCCGTGGCATCGCATGGCCACGCGGATGGATTTCGAGAAGTGGACCGGGTCGGGGATGTGCCAGCGATAGGCGGTCATTTTGTTATCTTTGGGACCAACGGACGTGCCGTGGAAGAAGCCGTTCATCTCGCGCCGGAATCCCCAGCCGTGGCCAAAGTAATCCTCCGCACCCGTGCCATGCAGCGTGGGTTCCGCGCTGCCGTCGATGTAGAAATCGTCGCCGCCCTCGACCCACGCGCCTGGACCAAGCAGGTGGTAGTTCATGACCGTGCCCGCATACAGTCCGCGCCCTTGCGCTTCGAGAATCGTGTAGGGGACGCCTTTTTTCACGGGATTCTCGCGCCGCCATTGCGAATGGAAATACAGCGAGTCCGGCGGCAGAGAATCCACGCGGTCGTAGTGAATTTGCGTGAAGAACATGTTCACGGGCCGCTTGCTCGTGTTTTCAATCATGATCTTCGCTTTTTTGCCAAACGGCATGGGCCAGTAGCCGTTTAGGGCCGCCCTGTAATCCCCCACGGGCGGAAGGATCGGATAGGCTTCGCTCATCAGCGGCACAAACAGCGTTTCTTTGCCAAATCCAATGCCGAAAAACTCGCCGAGGGGCACTTCGACGCTGGGCGTGGGTTCGTCGTCCCAATAGATGCGCAGAACAAGAAGACTGTAGATTTGCGGAATCGAACACTGGGCCGTGAACCACACGCGGCGGATAACTCCCGGCCCTTCGATTTCGGTGAGCAGGGCATTTTCGCCCACCTTGAGACCGCGCACATCCGAAAACCGCCCGGACGAGGTCCCGGCCTCGGGCCGCCACAGATGATCTAGGAGCGGAGCCACGCCGCCTCGCGAAGCGTCCAGGCTCTGGCATCCAGCCAGGCCGGCCGCCGCCGCGCAGGCAAGCGCCAGCCCTATAGAAATTTGGCGCAATGTCCCTATGAGCCGTCGTGATGTCTTCATGGTTCTTTTTCGAGCTCCTCTGGAAGATACAGGGCCGTCAATCCGTCAAACCACAATTCGCCCGCGCCCTTGTAATCGTCATCTGTCTGGATGATGTAAATGGATTTGATGCGCAGAGGCGGTTGGGGCGGTGGATACTTGGGATTGAACGGCGTTGGGTTCAGCAGCGAGGCGCGAGCTTGTTTCCATTCGCCCTTCCAGGTAATTCCGTTGTCCGAGTCCGTGAAATCCAGGTAGAAGGCATGGTCTTCGGCATCGCGCAACTCGCCGCGGAGCCATGCCGTCCGCCCGTCGCCATACACCCACACGCCCACGGCGAGCGGATTGCCCGGCAAAACGGCATCGAGCGGCAGCGAGACTTTGCTGGTGCCGGCGCCCGGCGTGAGATTGTAAGCAAGCCGCCACGACGCCGTGCCTTCCTTGCGGCGTTCGGGATCGAGGCGAAGACTCGTTTGGGCGGCGTCAAATCGCGTGCCCGTGATCCACTTGTCTGGCGTTACGGGCGGAAGCAAATCGAAGCCCCAGGAGGGCGCCTCGCGGAAGCGGTCCACGGCCACTTTGACGCGGCTTGTCACGCCGCCCAACTGGAAGCGCATGACCCCCGCCCCTGCTTCCTTGGCCACCACTTTGCGCTCCGCAGGCACGTAGCGCACAAAAGGCGGCGCTGTCACTTCCCAGATCGTCGGATCGGGCAGGAACGGGCGGCCTTTCGCTGTTTTTGCGGTAAATTCGAACTGCTCCTCCTCGCCCTTGCTGAGCAGTAAGACACTCGGGGATATGGCCACTTGGGCGGGCGTGGCGATTTCGAATGCAGCCTGCGCCGTTGGGAGCGCGGCCCCGGCGGCGAGGGTAGCCGTTGTGGGCGAGGCAGTGGCGACAACCTGAAGCGCGCCGTCCGTGTCGCCGACAAACAAACGGCCATCTTCCGTGACTTTGGCGGGGTTTTTCGCGCTGGCCGGAGCCTTTTTCAGTGCCCAGCGCACGGCCCAGCCATCGAGCGGAACCGGTTCGCCCGCAACATCGAATCCGCGCGCGCGAAGCGAGATGGACGCGCCGGGAGGCAGACAAACCGTTCGCGGCTCGGCGGCAAGACGCGCCAGAGGACCCACGGGCGCGGTGCGCCGGACAATCACGGCGTTGGTCACGGGGCGCGGTCCCGCCGTGTCGGATGGAAAGTTGACTGTTTCGTCAAATATGACCATTGATGACGAGCCGCCGCCATCGAAGTTAATCGCCTCGGAGCAGCCGAGATCGCGCATCAGACGGCCCAGTTTGGCGATGGATATGCCTACGCTGCGGGCCTTTTGACGCCCGTCCACGACCACGAAAACCAGCGTGTGACCATCGGGGAGCACGCCGATGGCGGTGCGTGGATTTACCCCCGCGAAACCGCCGCCGGGGAATTTTTCCGCTGGAAGGGCCTCGGAAGCGACGACTTTGCCCTTATGAACAAGCGTCGGGCCGCCGCCGACCGCGCCAACAATGCGCCCGGGCAGATTTTCCAGCGTGGCGGCTAGTTCCACGCGCGCCCCCGCTTTCAGCCAGGAGGGAAGCGCAGTGGAGGCCGGGATCATCAATACGATCGTGCGGCGATTAAGCGCCACGGGAACGTTGCTGCCGCCTACAGACTCAACGCTGGCTGCGGCGGGAGCATTCGGCAGCCACTCCTCGCCGTCGAGCAGATGGAGCGTCACTGCGGTTTGCCCGGCTTCTGGAGCAGGTGTTTTTTCGCCATAAGGCCATGTGTAAGCGATCACCACGCTTGTCGGATTATCCGAAATGTTGACCGCCGCGATGGGGATTTCCGCCTTTGAGTCTTTGGCGTCGCGAAGGACGGCCCGCCAGCGCGGCAGCCCAAGCGCGAGATTTCCGCGATCATCAAAGGCAAATACCGCGCGAAGCTCGCCCTTTTCGCCCACCCACGGCGCGGTACAGATTGTGCCCTCATCCACAAAGAGGTTCACGGGCCATCCGGAATAGCTGAAAAAGTCCGCGTTGATTCCCACGACCGGGCGCGAGTTCGGTTCGAACATCCGGCGCATCATGGCCGGAACCGTTTCGCGAACAAACAGCCGGTCTTTGGCCTCTTCGACCTCGATGGCGAGATCGGGGCGCCGGAGATCGACATAGGTGGCGCTGACGGCCAGCGGACCGCTGGATGTGGAATCAAAGCAATGTGCAACGCCCGGAAGGATTTCGCGTTTTATGTGAAATTCCGCGCCGTCGTGATAGCCTTCGTAGAGCAAACTGGACGGAATGGGCGATGCAGCCGGAAGAGAAACGGGCATGCACGCCAGCATGACAAGAACGGCTAATAGAGGAAACGCAGAGATCGGTGAAATTATTCGAACAGCATCCCTTGCAGGTCTGCGGGATTTGATAAAGTTCATGAGGTAATCCTTCTTTCTTCGACAATCCGCACCGAAGCGCCGCACAATGCTCTGCCATCCCCGGTTGCACGGGATCGAGCAAAATCTCCATAGGGCGCGGGAAGCGGCAGGAACTGCTCAAGATGACACTCGGAGAAAAGTCAATCTTGGGCAAGACGCTCAAGTCACCGGGCAACTCGGACGAGACGTCCGAGCCACCGGTCATGAGAATTGTCGGCACTGGTGGCTTGGGCGTCCCGCCCAAGGTTTTTCGCGTCCACAACCGCCCATGTCTCTTTGAACAGTTCCTGCGGGAGGCGGCGGCGATTATCCGGGTATCGAGCGGTTGGAAACGACTCCATTCTGCATCGCCTTTGCGCGCTGCAAGATTCGGTTGCCACTCTTCCAGCAAAGACCCATAGATTCATCAGGCAGAGTTGTGCCCGGGCAGCTTCACGCATTTCAAAGTCCTGCGCGCGTTGCCGGGGCAAGCTTGGCGGCAAAGTTCTTTCTCACCGTGTAAATCTGCACGCTTGACGAAATCGGAAAGACCAGTCTGGTTGTTGCCAGCAAGTGTCCGGCCAAAGGAGGCTGCGGCCAATATGGGCAAGGAATTGGGTGTTTTCGTGCAGGAGCAAAAGGGAGTTCTGGGAGAAAATGAAACAGGAAACGAAGAGGCCAGGGGAACAAGCGGGAATCCGAAGAAAAGCGACGGGGCGGGCATTTTAGCGAACGCGCTGGCGTGTCTGCAGGTCTTTCTGTTGGCGGCGTCTGTGGGCCGGGCGGAGGTTCAGACCACCAAACTGCTTTCACCCCAGCCGTGGACCGGAACTCGATTTGGGTCTGCCGTTGCGATTGACGGCGCGCAGCTGGCGGTTGGCGCGCCTACAACAGGGCCTTTTCCTGTGATTGGTTCAGTAACCCTGTATGAACTAAATTCGGAGGGCGCATGGCAGCGGACCGTCATCCTCACTCCCCCTTCGCCGCAAGGCCAGGAAATGGCCGGGATGTCGGTTGCCCTGGATGCTCCGTATTTGCTGGTGGGCACGCCAGGGACGAATTATCGCGCTGGCGGGGCGCTTATCTATTCGCTGGACAATCCTACTTCGAAGCCTGCGGCGCTGACTCCTTGGAGCGCTTCTGGCCCGAGCCAGTATGGCAATGCGGTGACCCTCGATGGAGGCGTGGCGGTTTTGGGATCGGCGGGAAGCAGTTACTCAACCCTCCCCCTGGCCGTGTTTGAGCATCGCGGAGCGGGACTGGGGGGCTGGGAACGCGTGGCGGAACTTGGACCTAAGGGGGCGGCCAATTCCAAGCATTTTGGAATGTCGGTGGGAGTCAGCGGTTACACGGTAATCGCAGGCGCTTATGATGACGGCCCCTCGATGGAAAACCTTTGCGGTGCGGCGTATATTTTCGACCGCAATACGAATGGTGGCTGGAGCCAGACCGCGCGCCTGCTGCCCTCGGACGGCGCGCCGGGCGACTGGTTTGGCCAGTCGGTGGCCATTTCGGGTAATGTGGCGCTGGTGGGCGCGCCGATGAAGGCAGTGGCGGGCGAAGAGGCAGGTGAAAAGGCGGGCAGCGGGCAGGCCTCCAGCGGCACTGTGTATGTGTTCGAGCGTGATTTGAACACGACCTGGACTCAGACAGCGGTTCTGACTGTGCCCGATCAACCGACCGTTCGGCAGTTCGGATATTCTGTGTCGCTGCGCGGATCGATAGCCGTAGTGACGTCGTTTCAGGGCGAAGGGGCCTCGGACTCGGCGTCCACACAGGGGCTTGCATTTGTGTTCCGCCGCCAGGCGGATGGCACTTGGGAGCGGGTGGCGGTTCTGGCGGGCGATCAATCGCCGAAAGACGACTGGTATGGATGGTCGTGCGCGGCGGGACACACGCAAGTGGCAGTTGGCGCGCCACGTGACCAGGTCAATGTGGGCGCGGCCTATGTCTATAACCTCGTCTCGCCGGTTCACCCGGTTGCTGCGCCAACACCATTGATTTCAACTTTGGCGCCGAGCGATCCTGACAATGCGGGCTATTTCGGGGGTGCTGTAGATATGAAAGGCCCGCATCTCCTCGTGGGGGCAAGATGGGCAAGCGCCTTGTATCCCTATGCGGGCAGCGCGTATCTGTTTGAGTGGCTTCAGCCGGGCAGCTGGGAGCAGATAGCGAAGCTGGCGGTTTCGGATGTTGCGACTTCTGGCGCGGAGATGGGCGCTGCTGTGGCGTTAGGGGGAGATGACCTGGTGGCACTTGGCGCCCCGTATTATGAAAGAGGCGCTCAGGCAACCGGTGCGGTGTTTCTATTTAGGCCCGGTGAGCAGGGGGTGTGGGAGGAGGCCGCGCGGCTGCTTCCGGATGACAAACCCCAGGGCCAGCGCTTTGGTTCCGCAGTTGCCATCTGCGGAGATGAAATGCTTGTTGGCGCGCCAAGAGGCGGGTGGGGCACAGGCGCGGCCTTTTTCTTCCGCCGCGGCGCGGATGGACAGTGGACGCAGGCATCGCGAGTTGTTCCTGGCGATTCTGTCATTCGCTTCGAATTCGGCACCTCCGTGGCGCTGGAAGACTCTATCGCTCTGATTGGGGCGCCGAACAGCACGCTTCCCAGCCAGTCGGCGGCCTTCATTTTCGAACGCGCTCCAGAAGGACAATGGAAACAGAAAACCATATTGCAGATTCCTGCATACTACGATGTTGGCGGGCTGGGAAGGTCCGTTGCGCTGGATGGCAGACGGGCGATTGTCGGGGCTTTCAACGTCACAAGCAATCGCGGCGCATCCTATGTGTTCGAGCGGGATGAGCAAGGCGGCTGGAATCTTGTTTCACGGGTTGTTGGTTATCCATTTAGCAGCAACGGTTTCGGTTTTTCTGTGGATATTCAAGATCAGCTAATCGCCACGGGCGCGTTTTTGGAAAATAGTCGCGGCGCAGCTTATCTGCATCAAGTGGAGCCGGGAGGATGCTGGGAGCGCATCTTCCGTTTCGAGACACTTTCCAATAACTCACAACCCATGTTTGGCCGTTCGGTGGCGCTGGATTACGGACGCCTAGCGGTCGGAAGTGTGTTTGATACTCTCAGCCCCGATGAAAAAAAGGCGTATGGAAAGGTGTATGTGTATGAATTTCTGGATCACATTGGCCGCTACGAGGCCGCGCGCGTGATTAATGGCGGCGATAGCGGCGCTCCGGTCTCCATGCTCGACGCCAATGGTGATGGCATAGTGGACACAGCCGATATTGTCCGGATGGAAATTGTTCCCTGAGCCGCGCCTGATAAAATCAGGGTTTCTATCATTCGCCTCGCGATTTATCGCGAGGTCGGAAAAGAACAAATTCTCGCCAACCGTTTCAACGGTTTGCTTTTGACGCAACAGGGAAACCATTGAAATGGTTCTTCCGTTTATTTGGTTCTCGATACCTCGCGATTAATTGCGAGGCGAATGATAGAATGACAGAATGGCCGAGTCTTTATCCCATCCATGCCGCATTGGATTGTATCTGCCGCTTCCTGCGCTGACGGATTGTGCCGCTTGATTTCGGCGCGAAACTTGCATAAAATGATTTCCAGAAGGGGCGGATGGGATGCATTGCTCCATCCGCAGCCCTATCGAATGTTCCGCTGGCCGCGCCCGGACGCGGAGGATGATAATTCGTCCAATGGAGGTTTATCCCCATGTTCTTTCGCTGGCTGGATAAATATCGCGAGGTGGGATTGTTGATTCTTCGCGTGGGAATCGGCATCGCCTTTATGTTTCATGGAGTGCCCAAGTTGATCGGTGGACCGGAATTATGGGCCAAAGTCGGCAGCGCAATGTCGGCCATCGGCCTCGGATTCACGCCGCCCACGTTTTTCGGGCTTATGGCGGCGCTTTCCGAAGCGGGCGGCGGATTGCTTCTGGCGCTTGGATTGTTTGCGCGGCCCGCCTCCGCATTTATGTTTTTCACCATGTTTGTTGCGACGGCCATGCATATTCACGGCGGACAAGATTACACAGTCTATTCGCATCCGCTCAAAATGGCGATTGTTTTTGCCTCGCTGATTCTTATCGGTCCGGGCCGTTTCAGCCTCGATGAGTGGATTGCGGGAAGAATGGCGAAGAAAACCGGGAGCAACAGGAACATGGTGCCCCTTTGATTTAGGATTATTGCATATATCCT
>CAYUNT010000048.1:0-25033 GCA_964446285.1 uncultured Candidatus Sumerlaeota bacterium
GCCCACTTCTTCTCTCTTCACTCACAACCCACAACTCACAACTCTTCTGCCCACTAATCACTACCCCCTGCCCACTTCTTCTCTCTTCACTCACAACTCACAACCCACAACTCTTTCTTCGATGGCCGCACTATGAAAACAAAGTATGGCGCAACATTTCGCATGGCTTCTCTGGCCATTGCATTCATGTGCTTTTTCGCGCTTGGGGCGCAGAGCCAGCCTGGCGATTCGCACGATTCGCACGAGAGGCACCGCACGGATTCCCACCGTCTGAAAAGCCTTTTCGGTCGAATCATGCGCGGGCCAAACGCCGCGCCCGCCCCGGCAACTCCTGTCCCGGCGCGTTATCCTGTTTTTGACCTGAGCGGTCCGATCAATGAACGGCCCGAGATTTACAATTTTCTTGTTCCGGGGACGCTCACAGTCCGCGAATGGACCGGGGCCGTTCAGCGCGCCGCCGAAGACCCGGCCGTCGAAGGGATATTTGTGCGAATCAACTCGCCGCAAATTGGCTGGGCGCGCATGCAGCAATTGCGCCGCGCCATTCTCGATTTTCGCAAGTCAGGCAAGCCCGCCTGCGCGTTTCTGCAAACCGAAAGCTCGCTCGGATACCTTCTGGCCTCTTCTTGCGACCGAGTCGCCATGCCGGAATCGTCGATTCTCTTTCTGACCGGATTGCGCGCAGACATGTATTTTCTCAAGGACTTGCTTGCAAAATTGGGCGCGCAGGCCGATGTCGCTGCCATCGGGAAATACAAGGACGCGATGGAGGCGCTGAGCGAAAGCGAGATGAGCGCCGCCTCGCGCGAGATGTTCCTTTCGCTGATTGACGATCTCACAAGCCAGTCGGTGGCAATGGTCGCCGCGGGGCGCGGCATGGAGCCGCCGGAGGCGCGCCGGGCGTTCGAGGGCGGACCCTATACGGCGCGCGAGGCCGCCGAACTCCGCCTCATCGACGACGTTTCATATCTCGAACAACTCGTTGCGGGGATCGAGGAAAAGGCCGGACGCCCCATCGAATTGGATTATGAATACGCTTCGCCCGCCGCTGCCGCCGCGCCGCCCAATCTGCTGACGCTCTTCAGCGAGCTCTTCCAGCCCGAGCGCCCGCTGCCGACGGAAGGACGCCCTTATATTGCGCTTGTTTACGCTACAGGACCGATTGTTCCGGGAACGGCCGAGGATTATCCTTTTGCACAAAACCTTATTGCCCAGGAGGATTTTCTCGATCTGCTGAGCGAAGTTGAAAGCGACGATGCGGCGCGTGCGATTGTCTTGCGTGTGGAAAGCCCGGGCGGCTCCGCTGAGGCGGCCGACCTGATTTGGAACCGCCTGCGCATCTTGTCGGAAGTTATGCCGGTGGTGGCGTCGTTTGGCGACGTGGCGGCCTCGGGCGGATACTACATCGGGATGCCTGCAGACGCGATTGTCGCCGAGGGCGGGACGCTCACCGGCTCGATTGGCGTCGTGACAGCGAAATTGGCCGTTGGGGGCTTGTATGAGAAAATCGGCGTCCGAACACAACATCTGGGCGGCGGTCCATATTCGGGACTGCTTAGCGAACAGGCGCCGTGGACCGAGGCGGAGCGCGCGAAAATCATGCATTTGTCTGAAGATATGTATCGTCGCTTTGTGTCGAAGGCGGCCGAGGATCGCGTGGTCAGCTACGAAGCGCTGGACCGTGTGGCGCAGGGGCGCGTCTGGACAGGGAGCCAGGCGGTTGAATGCGGTCTTGTGGACGAAATCGGAGGCATCGAACGCGCCATCGAAATCGCCGCGGAAAAAGCCGGTTTTCCGTCCGGAGAAACGCCGGAAGTTGTGATTTTTCCGCGTCAGATTGGCATTTTTGAATATATTGAAAAAATGATGTCGCGCGGGGCGGCGGCGGGCGGGTTTCCTGTCAGCGGACGCGCCGCCTTGGGGCGGGCCATAAAAACCCCTGGCAGAACCTCCGGTTTTGCGGCATCGTCCTCTTTCCCAATGACCTCCTCGGCTTCTTCGTTTTCATCGACCAGCGCTTTTCAAGCGGCTTCCGCGCCCGAAGAAGCGCTGAGCCTTCTGTTTTTCGCCAATTCCGCGCCGCGCCCTCTGCGAGACGCCGCCTCGCTTGCCTTGTATTTGCAGCGCGCCTCGCAACCAAGCATCCTCGCCCTTGCCCCCTGCCTGCCGGAAATTCGATAAACCCATCCGGCGGGCATTCGCACAAAGCCTTTTTCGCAAAAATCTTTCAGTTTTATTCTTTCCCATGCTGACAAGCGATTTTGATTATCATCTGCCCGAGGAATTGATCGCCTCGCATCCCGCCGCGCGGCGCGATGAAGCGCGTTTATTGGCGCTCGGGGCCGCCGATGCCGCCCCGCGCCATCTTCATGTGTCCGATCTTCCGAATTTGCTTCGCGCGGGCGATTTGCTTGTTGTGAACGACACGCGCGTGATTCCGGCGCGGCTGCTTGGGCGGCGCGCTCCGGGCGGCGGGCGCATTGAAGTGCTTCTCGTCCGGCCCACCGTGGAAAAGCCAGGCGGGGAGGCAACTTCCGCGCCGCGCTGGGAAGTCCTTGTCCGCCCGGGGAAAAAGGTGCACGCCGGCGACCGGATTGTGTTCGAGCCGGGCGCGTTTGAGGCAACTGTTGTTGGCCACCGCTCCGGTCCCGGCGAACGCGTTTTGGAATTCCTATGCGGGGGCGGGCGCGACTTGCGCCAATGGATCGAAGCATTTGGGAAAATCCCGTTGCCGCCTTATATTTTGCGCCGACGCCAGTGCGAAAGCGGTGAGCGGCTGACCTATCCGTGGGACGATCACCTCTCCACTTCCGATGACCGCGAACGCTATCAAACGGTGTATGCGCGCGATCCGGGATCAATTGCCGCGCCGACCGCCGGACTCCATTTCACGCCTGAATTGCTGCGGGCGCTCGAAGCGCGCGGCGTCGAGCGCACCTCCATCACGCTCCACATCGGCCCGGGCACATTTCAAAAAGTGGAAACAGAAAATCCCGCCGAACACGTCATGCACGAAGAGGAATTCGAAGTGGAACGCGAGGCGGCGGACGCCATCGAGCGCGCCCGGCGCGAAGGCAGGCGCATCGTCGCCGTCGGGACCACTGTGGTGCGCGTTCTCGAACATCTGGCTAGAGAGAATGCAGAAAAGCCAGCCGCCGCCTTGAAATCCGGCCCGGGGGCGGCATATATTCCTGATGGTGGCGGCGCCATCACGCCCGGCCGCGGCGCCACACGGTTGTTTATTCTGCCGGGCTATAATTTTCGCGTTGTGGACGCCATGCTTACGAATTTCCATCTTCCGCGTTCGACATTGCTTATGCTGATTTGCGCCTTCGCCGGACGCGAACGGGTTCTGGCGGCGTATGAAGAAGCGATTCGCCAGCGTTATCGCTTTTACAGCTACGGCGATGCCACATTCCTCGAACGCCTGCCTTGAACTTTGCATGCGGATTTCTTGCCGTGAAAGGTGCTTTCAGCAAAAGAACCCCAAGGGATGCAAAAGACCGAGGGGATCAAAGAGGCTGTTCGCAACCCACTGCCTACTGATCACTTCTTTTTCACAACTCACAACTTCTTCCCGTCCTAATACCATTTTCCTTTGATTCTGTTCCTAATCGCCTGTCACGGTTTTCGCGAGAAGAGCGAAAACCGCGCCAGGCGATTATGTTGTTGGTGTCTCGGTTTCCCAGGGCGGCGCTTCGCTTGCCCTGGGCTGTATTCTTTTGCTCCTTCAGAGCAAATTCAGGGAACAGAATTACGGGAAATTGGTATAATGCGCGGCGAGATAGGCCTGCATCCAGATTAGGTCGGCGATGTCGAAGACGCCGTCCTGGTTGGCATCGGCGTGTGCGGATTGTTCGCTAGTGAGCGCGATGCCGCCTCGCAACGCCCTTGCGGCCAGCGCTGTGTCCTCCGCGTCCAGGCGTCCATCGCCCGACAAATCGCCCGGCACCCACCCCTCCGGAGTGGCTGTGGGGGCCGGAGTGGTCGTGGGCGAGGCCGTCGGCGTGGGATCGAGCGGGCCGGTCCAGCGCAGGATGCATAAGCCCTGATCGCCATCGGCCACGTAAATGTACCCATCCGAGAACGCAACATCCATGGCCGTGCCGGGCGTGTCGTAAGTGCATTTCACAACCGGCACCGATGGATTTGACACATCGACGGCGCGTAATCCCAGCGGCCCATCGGCCACAAAAGCCAAATGGCCTGAGAGGGCAACGCTCCTGGCGTCTCCGGGCGAATTGTAGGTTCCTGCAATAACGGGCGCGGCGGGATTGGATATGTCCACGATTTCCAGTCCATGCCAATCGGCGGCCACGCAGGCCAGTTTCCCCGATGACGCGACGGCCACCGCACGGCCGCCTGCGTTGATGCTCCCCGTGACGGGGAGCGGATTGGATGGGTTTGAAATGTTGACGGTCTCTATTGAGCTATTCGGTCCAATCCCGCATACCAAGTTCCCGCCCGCCCCCAGATAATACAAGTATCCTTTCATATCACAATATCCCATCCTGGCAGGTGCCGCAGTGTTCGACACGTCAAGAATTTCAAGGCGGTAGTGAGAAACCGGATTACCTATGGGAGGAAAGGCCTTTTTCCCTACGATGATGTAGGTAACATTGTCTGAGAGCAGGCAGGCCAGATTCTCCGAGAGCGCCACGCTGTAGGCAGTGAGACCTCCGGATCCTTCCGGCCAGGGAATTCCTGACTGCGCCACATGTTGCGATTTTATAACTGCCGATTGGGGATTAGAAACATCATAAATAGTGAGATAATTGCCCGAGACCAGATAGGCGGTATTGCCCGAAACCGCTACGTCAACGACATCCTTGTTGCCAATGGCCGCACCCGCGATGGGAGCCGCCGGATTGGAAACATCAACGACTTTTGACCCATTGGTTCCCATGTTTACCAATACTCGTCCTCCGGAGGCCGCCACAATCCGCGCCACGCCTGGCAACGCCATCCGCGAAACATATTCCAGCGTGCCTCCGGAGGGATCCGTGGGCGTGGGCGAAGGCGTTGGCGTCGGTCGCGAATCGCTCCACTCGTAGGCTCCCATATCGATTCCGGTGCCCTGGGGCCGCAACGCGCCTTCGTTATCCGACGCCGGGGCGCCCGCCGCCGTGCCCGTGTCGATGCAGGGCGAATTACCACGCAAATGGAAGTCCCATTCGTCCAGTTCCCCAGAATCATTTATGAACTGAGGATTTGCAAAGATATTACCATTTGTTCCATTGGCTTCCTTGAAACAGCTATAGGAAATACCCGCCCCGTAGAAATCCTGGATGCCATTATTAAATATAATGCAGTTAGACGCCAGCGTGCCCGAATCGTTGTAGATGCCGCCACCCAATTCCGCATAGTTGCCAAAGACCGTGCTATTACCGGCATTGCCTTTGAGCCTGGCGTTGGACCCGGCATTGAATATCCCCCCCCCTCCGCTTTTGCTGATGGAATATTCAACAAGAACATTGCCGAAGACGGCACAATTGAATGCCTGGCCCTGGTTGTATAGACCCGCTCCATACTCCCTCGATACATTGTTGAAAATCAGACAGTCGCGTATCGTTCCCGCGCTGTAAATGCCACCGCCCTTATATAAGCAGGAATTTTCAAATACGCGGCAGTTGGTCAGGAATCCTCCATCGACCTCTGCGCCGCCGCCGTAAGAAGCCTCATTGCCGCGGATTTCGCACCGGGACGCCTCGCCGTCCGCGCTGCCAATATACAGACCGCCCCCATACGAGGCCGTATTGTTGTTCAGGGTGCATTCCGTAACCAGGCCGCGCGAAATATACACGCCGCCGCCCTGATAACCGTGGTTTGCATAAATTTCACAGTGAGCCACCTCTCCGCTGCTATTGACTCCGCCACCGTTGTTGGACGTATTCCCCCCTGTGATTCTGCATCCATCCAGGACGCCGTTATTGATAACGCACTGGCGGGCATTCTGGGCGTCAATGATAACGGGATGGGCGTTCCAATCGCGCTGGGAGAGATCTGTTTCGCCGCCTGCAAACCCGCCATAGAATTTCGCATGGAAAGGAATAGTGAGAGTCTGATCTAATGGATACGTCCCTTGCGCAACCCAGAATTCATCGCCCGTGACAGCCACCTTGGCCGCCTTGTCTAGTGTCCGAAAAGCCTTTTCCCACGAAGTGCCTAGGTTGGAGTCGCTGCCCGATGGCCTCACGAAAAATCGCAAGGCCGGCCTCGGTGAAGGTGAAGGCGCGGGCGTAAGGGTTGGCGTCAGAGTCGGAAGCGACGCATGTCTCCATTCATAGGCTCCCATATCGAATCCGGCCCCCAGCGGGCGCGGCATATCCTCGAAGTCCGCCGCTGGGGCTTTCACTGCTGTGCCCGTGTCGATGCAGGGCGAATCGTCTCTCAGGTGAAAATCCCACGTGGAAGGATCGCCCGATACATTCACGAACTTCGGGTCTTGTGCGAAATTGCCATTCGTTCCGTCGCTCTCGTCATAGCAGCTGTTAAATATGCCAATTCCGAATGCATTATTGAAATCTGCGTTCTGATTATTCCACGATATGGTGTTTAGCACGATGCCTCGTTTCGGAGACATGGTGTCTGCATTCCTAATGCCCCCTTCGCCATTCGCGAAATTGCCGAACACCGTGCAATTTACCACAACGCTTTCGTTGAGTATGCCGCCTGCCAGCGACCGCGCGCTGTTTCGATAGACAATGCAGTTTTCCATCCGTGCGAAGTAGCAAAGATAGACTCCACCGCCGACCATATAGGTGCTATTGTCATGCACGATGCAGCTGGATAACTGCCCAAAGCAATAGACGCCGCCGCCATATCCATAACTGGCAAGGGTGCTGTTGGAATACACCTCACAGTGAAGCGCCTTGCCAGTGGATTTAATATACAACCCGCCGCCCTCGCTTTGGGAGGTGTTAATGAAGATCGCGCTCTGTTCTATCACGCCCGCCTCTAAATACACTCCGCCGCCGTTGGATTTTTCCGCGAACACGGAATTTCCATAAATTTTGCAGTGGGCAATTCTGCCTTTGTTATATACGCCGCCCCCCTGGTCCGCGCAGTATCCCCTGGTGATGGAAAACCCATCCAGGATGCCGCTATTATTGACGCACCGGTGCAAGTTCCCCCCGTCGATTATGCAGGGATGCGCGTCCCAGTCGCGCTGCGCGAGGTCCGTTTCCCCGCCAGCGAATCCGCCATAATACACTACTCCGGAGGGAATCTCCAGCGTGGCGATTTCCCCATAGGTTCCTTCGGCCACCCAAACTACATCGCCTGATTGCGTGGCCGCCTGCGCCGCCCTTTGCAAGGTTCGGAACGCCTCGTCCCATGAGTCCCCCGCGTTAACGTCGTTTCCCGCGGGTTTCACAAAAAACCGCAGGGCCTGCCCGGAGGGTGTGCGCGCCGGAAGCGGAGTGAGCGAGGGGGTGGGAGTGGAGGAGGGAGTAAGGGAAACCGTGGGCGTCACTGAAATCGTGGGAGAAAGAAATGGCGTCGGTGTGACGGAAGGAGTGGGAGTTGGCTGGGAAACGTCCCATTCATAGGCGCCCATGTCGAATCCCACGCCGAGCGGACGGACGGCACTGTCGAAATCCACATCCGGCGCCCCTTCCCCCGTTCCCGTGTCGATGCAGGGCGAATCGGCAAGCAGATGGAAATTCCATGTGGCGGGATCGCCCGAGGTGGTGAGAAGTTTCGGATCCGCGTTGATGTTTCCGTTTGCTCCCGTGGCTTCGCGGAAACAGCAATACGAAGCGTCCACCGCTCCGTAGATATCCTCGTTTGTGTTATTCCACGAAATGCAGTTGGCTGCCTTGGCGCCTGCCGCGATGTGGATTCCACCTCCCGCGCCGCCGCTGGCCAAATTTCCGCATACGGTGCAATTGAACATCTTGCCCCACGATGAGGCGCTCGTGTATGCGTTGAATACACCGCCGCCATTCTCATCCGCCGCGTTATTGTAGATTATGCAGTTAGCCAGGTTTCCGTTATTATACACGCCTCCGCCATCCGCGCCGGTGGAATTGCCATAAATGGCGCATTGACTTGCCGAGCCGTAGTTACTCAATCCTCCGCCTAAGTTATAGGTCGCGTTATTGTAAATTGTGCACTTGGCAATTACGCCCCCTGCCGCCACCTCAACACCGCCTCCCCTGCTCTTCAAAGCGAAACTGGAGTTTCCGTAAATTACACAGTTGGACGCCGTAACGCCGGAACTAACATACAATCCACCGCCGCACCCGGCCTCGTTGTCGTAAATTTCGCAATCCGTTACGCTCCCCGCGCTGGCGCAGATGCCACCACCTTGGCCGCTCGTATAATAGATATTCCCTTCATTTCCATAAATCCGGCAGTGGATGACCGTGCCATAGGATTGCACTCCCCCTCCCACGCCGTCGTAGTATCCTTTCGTGACGTCAAATCCGTCCAGGACGCCCCAGACGAGCGCGCATCGGTGATCGTTGCGTCCGTCGATGATGGTGCGATGGGCGTTCCAGTCGCGCTGCGAAAGTTCAGTCTCGCCGCCCGCGAAACCACCATAAAACGAACTGCCCTGGCCAACTTCCACTTGGGAACTTTCCCTATATGTGCCCTCGGCCACCCAGACCTCGCCGCCCGATTGGAGGGTCATTTGGGCCGCCTTTTTCAGGGTCTTGAACGCCGTCCCCCATGAGGTTCCCTCATTGGAATCGTTTCCTGAAGGGCTGACATAGTAGCGCATGGCCGGTCCGCCGGGAGTTCGAGTAGGAGAAGGGGAAGGCGATGGGCTGAGCGATGGGGTAAGCGTAATCTCCGGCGTCGTTACGGCAGGCAAGTATTCATAGGCCCCCATGTCGAATCCCAGACCCATCGGACGCGCCGCGCCCTCGAAGTCATCCGCTGGCGCTCCATCCGCCTTTCCCGCGTCGATGCAGGGCGAGAATCTTTGCAAATGAAAATCCCACGCGCCCGGATCGCCTGAGACATTCATAAACAGCGGATCGATCTTGATATTACCATCCGTTCCCGCGCTCTCGCTGAAACAGCTATGGGAAGCGGACCAGCCTTGATAGATGTCGCCGCCAGTGTTGTTCCATACGATACAATTGCGGGTATCGCCCTCAAGATAATTGTTATAAATCCCACCGCCCAGGTTATTGATGGAGATATTTCCAAACACCGTACAATTGAATACCTTGGCCGGGTTATTATAGGCCGGGCCGTCATTCTTTATTCCGCCGCCGGTGGAATAAGCTGTGTTGAGGAAAACGACGCAATTAGCTATCGACTGGTAGTTGCTTATGCCGCCGCCATCCATAAAGGCTGTATTTCCATATAAGGCGCATCGATTCGCCGTGCCGCTGTTGTAAATCCCCCCTCCCGAGCCCAAAGAGACATTATTAAAAATCGCGCACTCACTCAACGTTCCCGTGTTATATACTCCGCCACCCAGGCCGGATTTGCTCACGGCGGTGTTTTCATAAATCCGGCAATGGATGACTATGCCCTTCGAGTAAATGCCGCCTCCTGCGTCGCTGATGCTACCTCTAGCGACGTCAAATCCGTCCAGGACGCCCATGTTATACACACACCGGCGGGCATTCTGTCCGTCGATGATGGCCGGATGGGCGGCCCAGTCGCGCTGCGAAAGATCAGTTTCGCTCCCGGCAAAGCCGCCGTAAAACGCCACGCCGGCAGGGATTGTCACCGTGGCGTTTTCCGCGTATGTGCCCTCGGCCACCCAGACCTCATCGCCGGAGTGGGTGGCCGTCTGGGCGGCCTTGGTCAGCGTCTGGAACGCCACGCCCCACGACGTTCCCGCATTCGCGTCGTTGCCGTCGGGCTTTACGAAATACCGTTGCGCTGCCTCGCCCTGCGCCGCTCCAAGTACCAGGAAGACCGCTGCCCATGCCGCCAGCGCAGATGAGAAAGTAGTTTGTTTCATGATAATTCCACCTCTACGGGAACCTGCTTGTGCGGATTGGTTCAGTGCGCGGCCAGATAGGCCTGCATCCATATCAAATCGGCGATGTCGAAGACGCCGTCGAGATTGGCGTCGGCATTGGCGGATTGTTCGGCAGTGAGCGCAATGCCTCCGCGCAATGCTTCCACCGCTAGTGCCGCATCATGGGCGTCAAAACGCCCGTCGCCAGTCACATCGCACGAAGCATGGTCTTGGTACCCGCTCATACGCGCCCATGTCGAATCCCTGGCCTTGTGGGCGGGCCACCCCTAAAATGTCCGCCGCGGGCGCGCTCTCAGAGGTTCCCGCGTCGATGCATGGCGATCCCAGCCGCAGCCGCAAATCCCATGTGGACATATCGCCCGAAACATTCACAAATTGCGGATCGGATGCGATATTGCCTGTTCCGGTCGTGCCTTCCTTGAAACAGCTATAGGAAATGACTGCGTCATTCTCTGTGCGTATATCAAACGTGGTATTTCCCCATGCAATGCAGTTGGTGATAGAACCCCAGTAGGAGTCGATGCCGCCGCTGGGGGATTGTTGACTCGTGCCTGTGTTGCCATAGACCGTGCAGTTGGTGACGGAACCGCCCTCCTGGCGGATTCCGCTGCCGTTGAATTCAACCGTGTTGCCATAGACCGCGCAGTTGGTGACGGAACCGGTGGAGTAGATGCCGCCACCAAAGCGTAGTGCTGTGTTGTTATAGATCATGCAGTTGATGACGGAACCGGAGTTGAAAATTCCCCCCCCTGCATCATTGGCCGCCCTTCCATTCGTTATGAAAAATCCATCCAAAATGCCGCCGTTGGAAACGCACCGCCTTGTGTTCTCGCCGTCGATGATTGTGGGATGCGCCGCCCAGTCGCGCTGGGATAAATCCGTTTCGTTCCCCGCAAAACCGCCATATAGAGATACGCGCGCGGGATTATGGATCGTGGATGTATCTGCGCACACTCCGTCCGCCACCCAGACATCATGAAATTCTTCATCTGCTGCAATAATCACCTGGGCGCGGGAAATTGTCCGCAGGGCGGTAGCCCATGAAGTGCCATCCGAGGAATCATTCCCGCCATTGGGATTCACATACAGGCGAATGCCAGGCCCTTGCGGCGTTCCGGGTAGATAGGCGTCGGGAGACTCGTAAGCGCCCATGCAGACCTTGTCATCGTTTCCCGGACGCGCCGCGCTAAGGATGTCCGCCACGGGCGCGCCCGAAAGCGTTCCGGCATCCACACAAGGCGAACCGTCGCGCAGGCGCAAATCCCAGGTCGAGGGATCGCCGGAGGTGTTCACAAACAGCGGATTGCATCGCAGATTGCCCTCGCCCGATGTTCCTTCGCCAAAACAACTGAATGTCACCTGCATCTGTGCAAGCCCTATAATATCGCCGTCGCTGTTGCGCCAGGAAATGCAGTTTCTGACGGTTCCTTTGTAAGAGAAAATGCCTCCGCTGAATGCTTTCCCTGAGTTGCCATAGACCGTGCAGTTGGCGACGGAACCGCAGTTGTATATCCCCCCGCCGTAACTATCAAAGGCATGTCCATGTGTGATGGAAAATCCATCCAGAATGCCGCTGCTGTAAACGCATTGCTTGGTATTTTGTCCGTCGATGATTGAAGGATGCGCCGCCCAGTCGCGTTCAGAGAGGTCCGCCTCGCCGCCCGCGAATCCGCCGTAAAACGCCACGCCTGCGGGGATCACTACCGTGGCGTTTTCCGCGTATGTGCCCTCGGCCACCCAGACCTCATCGCCCGATTGGGTGGCTGTCTGGGCGGCCTTGGCCAGCGTCTGGAACGCCACGCCCCACGACGTTCCCGCATCCGCGTCGTTGCCATCGGGCTTTACGAAATACCGTTGCGCTGCCTCGCCTCGCGCCGCTCCAAGGGCCAGCAAAATCGCCGCGAAGGTCATTGAGCGAATTATCGCCGCAATCGCCCATAAGGGGGAAAAATGTTTTCGATTCATCGACGCGCCTCGAAATAGAATTTAATCCCTAACATTCCAGTTAAGGGACCAACCAAAACACATTCAGGGAAATCTTGGGCGAGACGCCCAAGTCACCAGAGGGTTTCAGGCAGGCTCCTGCCACTTCCGACCGGGGAGGGTGGGCAAGGAACTGTTCAAAGTCACTGGTGGCATGGGCATTTGGCCTGTGATTCCGGTGGCTTGGGCGTCTCGCCCAAGGTTTTTCCTGCACTTTGAACAGTTCCTGGGAGGGTGGGCGGCAGCTATGCCAGCCTGTGTCCGTTGCCAGTAGGTCATGTGAGTTTTCCGGCTTTGAATGACGGCATCCATTCCGGCAATTGTCCATTTTCAGCGATTAAATGCGTTGCAGATTATAGCTCCGGTTCGTGAGCAAGCAGCTAGAACAACCCTGGAAAGTTAGGAACGCATATTTTGTGCCCAATTCGCCCACCGGGGCGCCTGACGCTTTGGCAGGCAGCCGCCTGGGCGCGCCGCTTTGGAATTGCACGGCTTGGCAAGCGCATTCCGCGGACGCGCCATGTGTGCTTCCGCGGTTCGCCTAGTCATACAGTTGTGAACCTGCAACGCGCGTGTTGCACCTGTGCGACTGGCCGTTGCACGGCTGCATCATCCTCCTTCTGACGCGCGATCTTGCGCTTGCCGCTTGCCGTCCAAGCGCCGCTCGGTTCAATGTGGGTTCAGGCAGTCCGCTGCTTGGGGCTGCCGAGGCCAGTTTGCCATGACCCATTCTTCGCAAAACGATGATATGCGGACCCAAGTGCGCGCCGCGTGGGAAAGCGCTGGCTCCGAGGTGTCTCCGGCGTTGCCGGCTCCATCCGGCCCCGCGCCATCGCCTCCTGCCGCATCGTCCGTGCCGTCCGCATTGTCCGCGCCCGCCGGCCACCCAAGGATGCCCGCCACGCCGCCGATTGCGCCGGCAACTCCCGCTTCGGCGCCCGATCTGCCAAAAACCCGCCTGGGTCCGTATGAAATCCAAGGCATTCTCGGACGCGGCGGAATGGGCGAGGTCCTTCTCGGATTCGACCCCATCCTTAACCGCCGCGCAGCGATTAAAGTTCTTTCGCGCGCTCTGGCCGAGGACCCCGAAGCCGTCGAGCGTTTCAAACGCGAGGCCCGCGCCGCCGCCGCCATCGCCCACCGCAATATCGCGGGCATTTATTTCGTTGGCGCGGGCGAGGACGGACTCCCTTTCCTTGCCATGGAATTTGTGGATGGGCTTAGCCTGCACGAAATCGTCCGCCAGCGCCTTCAATATCCCTATTCTACATATTGCGACTGGATGATCCAGACCTGTTCGGGCCTCGAGGCGGCGTTCAAGGCAGGCATCATCCATCGCGATCTCAAACCGGCCAATTTGATGATCGGACGCGATGGGGTTCTCAAGATTGTCGATTTTGGCTTGGCGAAAATTTTCCGCGAAAACTCGCACAAAACCCAGACGGGCATGGTGCTCGGCACGCCCCACTACATGTCCCCCGAACAGGGGCAGGGGCGCGCGCTCGATCACCGCTCGGACATGTATTCGCTCGGGGCCACGTTTTATCAGGCGCTGACCGGCAGGCCGCCTTTCGAGGGGCCGAGCATGGTGGATGTCATGATGCGCCATGTGAATTCGCCGCTCGTCCCCGTGTATTCCGTCAATCCCAACGTCCCGCTGGCCTTGTGTGACGTTATTCACCATACGCTGGCGAAAAATCCCGCCGAACGCCCGCAATCATACGAGGAACTCATCGCCGATCTCAAGGCGGTGAAACTCGAATTGCTGGCGAAGGAAAAGGGGGCGTTTGTCGGCGGGGGAGCGAGCGGCATCGCGCCCTCGGCCTCGCGATGGGGCGGCCCTGGCGGCGGCGGAGGGGGAGGCGGAACCGGAGCAATGAGCAACGGTGGCGGCGGTTTCGCGAGCCGTCCGGCGGGCGCGGGGGGAGGGCGCGGCGGCGCCAGCGCTGGCTGGCCAAGCGCCGCGATGCCGTCTGGAGGCGCGGCGGCGTCTGGCGCAAAAGGCCTGGGCCAAAGCGCGGGGGCATTTGCGGGCGCGGGATTGGGCGCGGGCGCGGGCGCGGACGCGCGGGGGAGCGTGAATTCAGACCCCAGCGAGGAAACAGGACCAGGCGCTTTTGCAACCCGCGAACGCGATTTATTTCCCAACGCCTTCTCCGCCGCGGCTTCTGCTGGTCCCAACTCCCCATCCGTTCCCTCTGCTTCCAGCGCTGCCGCACCGCCGCCTTCCGCATCCCAGGCCACAATCCGCACCATGACAGTGGAAAATCCCCAAAGCGGCGCGCCGCCCGCGCGGGGGCTTTCGGCGCGCCAAGTCATGCTCATCGGATTGGGCGCTTTCGCCGTGCTGATCGGCGTGCTGAGCGTTCTGGCCGCTATGAACCGCAGCCTCAAGGAAACACCCGCCGCCACGCCACCGCCCAGCGGCGCGCCGCAGTCGTCGCTGGGCGCGGCTCTGAAGCGCCTTGCCGATTCCACCGCGCAGCCAACGCCCGTGCCGCTGCCGCCGGACCTTGCCGCCGCGCGCGATACGATGGCCGCTCTCACCGAGTGGTCGCGCGCTGTTTTGACTTACGAGGCGGAAAGAGGCCGCTTCCCCGAGTCGCCGGAACAGGTCTCGGATGCGCAATTCATCGACGCGGCCAAACTTCTCGATGGATGGCAGCAGGCGTTCCAGATCGAGCCGCTCGACCGTCAAATCCGCAGCGCCGGGGCCGATGGCGCGACTCACACCGCCGATGATCTTGCCGTCGAGGCGGGCCAGGTTCCGATGATGCCCGAGCATTATGCGCATTTGCGCGAGGAATGGCTTATCCAACAAGGCAAGGCCCCGGCGGCGGCTTCTGGCCCAAAGAAATAACACCACAAAGACACGAAGGAATAAGTCTAAAACCCAGAGAGAATCTTTTTCGTGCGAAACAAGTTTTTTCATGGATATTCCTTTGTGTCTTTGCGCCTTGGTGGTAATTATATTAGAATTCCCTATTGGGTTTTTCTCGGCGTTCTCGCCCTTGCGCTATTTCCGCTGGCGGTGATTGTCTATAATCACATTGGCGAAGATTGCTTCATTACGTTCCGTTATGCGGAACAGTGGCTGCGCGGGCGCGGATTGGTTTTCAATCCGGGCGAGAGGGTCGAGGGATACTCGAATTTCTTGTGGCTGGCGCTGATGGCGGCGGCGAAAGGGTTGACGGGGGCGTCGATGTTCGATGCCTCGCGCTGGTTGTCTGTCGCGGCGCACGCGGGGATGCTCCTCGCGCTTGGATGGGCCGCCGTTTCGGATTTGCGCGCGAATCCCGAGGCAAATCCTAACAAAAATGGGACCGATGGGACCAATAGGACCGATGGGACAGAGCAAAAATCCCCATCCCACAACCCACAACCCACAACTCACAACCCACAACTCGCAACTTCTCCCACTGCTCACTGTTCACTGCCCACTTCTTCTCTCACAACTCACAACTCGCAACTCACAACCATTCCCTGGCATCGCCTCTGGCTTCCGCTCGCGATCTTTCTGTGTCCGTTTCTGCATTATCATGCGGATCGCGGCCTGGAGACTGTGTTTTTCGCGGCATTGCTCGGGGTGGCGATGGTCTGCGCCGCCGAACGCCGCTGGCTCGCGGGCGGATTGGCAATGGCCGCCGTTGCGCTCACGCGACCCGAGGGCGTATTTCATGCCATCGCGTTTGTGCCGCTTGTATGGTGGGAATTTGACACGGATGAACCGCATCTTCTCGCCGCCGCGTGCGCCGTGCCAATACGCGAACGTCTGCGCCGCGCCGCGTTGTTTCTTGGCCTGCCGATTCTCGCGTGGGCGGCGCAAACGCTGATTCGACACGGATATTACGGCGAGTGGATTCCCAATTCCGCCATAGCAAAACTCGGACGCGGACGCGCTCCCTCGGGATGGGGCGAGGTCCTGCGATGGACCATCGCGATGAATGGGATGCCGCTTCTGGCGCTGGCGGGATTTTGCGCGGGATGGCGGTTGCTGCCCGAGCGCCGCCGCCTTGTTCTCGCCGCCGCGTGCGCTTTCATCGCCGCCATTGCGTATCAGGCGGGCATCGGACGCGTCGCCGCCACGGCCTTCCGCTATCTCATTCCCGCCATCGCCCCCGTGCTGGTTCTGACGGCGATGCTCGTCGAAGCGTTGTATCGCGAAGGCGGTTTCGGGCGCTGGGGACGGCGCGCAGTGGTGATTATTCTTCTGGTTCTCGCCGCGTTCACCCCACCGCGGGCCACGAGCGGCGGTCACGACAGCGATCCGATCTTCGCGGGCAACGGCGACGCCAACCGCACGCGATTCCATGTCCGCATAATGGAATTCCTCTGCGCGCCGGATTGGGCGGAACGCTGGCTATGGTTCCGCCACGAGCCGATTATGCTCAACGCCGAAGTGGGCCGATGGCTGCGCTCGGAAATTGCCAAACACCATCCGCGCGCGCTTCTCGCCGCCGATCAGATGGGGCAGCTCGGCTACTACGCCTCGCACGATCAGAGCATCATCGACCTCGGCGGACTGATGGATCGCGAGATCGCGCGCGACGGTTTGCGGCCCGAATCGCTTGTGCGACGCGCGCCGGATTTTCTGATTTTATTTTGCCGCCTCGACAACGACCGCCCGCTCTTGCCCGAACTCCAGGCACTTGTGGATTCGCCGGTATTTCGCGAACATTACGAACCGCGCTGGCGTCTCCAGGCGCGCGACACCACGATTTTCTGGGTGCAATTTATCGTCTGGGCGCGCCGTGACGCCTTATCTGCGTCCACCCCGCCTATGACGCCGGCCGATGTCCTCCTTGGCCCCACCACTGCCGACATCGACCGCTTCTGGCGCGTGCGCGAAAATGCTATCCATGCATCGGTTCCGCGGGCGCAAGTCCCATAGGTCTCATTTGTCTCACAGGTCCCATATCTTTTGGGCTATGCATTTCGCATGAGGCAGCGCGCGAAAAATCCCGCGTTCCTCAGCGCTTGACACCCCCCGGCGGGCATGGATGCTTTTGAACGTCGCGAGAGAAGGCCGCCTCGCTCCGTTCCGGGGCGCCTCAGAAAGGCGACATGATATTGGGGGAGACAGCCCGATGGCTTCGGCAAACATCGATAAAATCCGCAAGTTGCAGGAAAATATCGAATCGGTTCTCAAAGGGAAAACCGATGTGGTCCGCATGGTGCTCGCGGGTCTTTTCGCGCGCGGACACGTCCTGATCGAAGATGTTCCGGGTGTTGGAAAAACGACGCTGGCCCACTTGCTGGCCAGTTCGATTTCGTGCACCTTCCAGCGCATTCAATTCACAAGCGACCTGTTGCCGTCGGACATTTTGGGCGTGTCCATCTACGATCAGCGTGCGGCGGCCTTCGAGTTCAAGCCCGGTCCGATTTTCGCGAATATCGTTCTGGCGGATGAAATCAACCGCACGACGCCGAAAACTCAATCGGCGCTGCTTGAAGCGATGAACACGGCGCAAATCTCGATCGACGGGCGCACACACCGCCTGCCGCAGCCGTTTATGGTCATCGCCACGCAAAATCCGATCGAGTTCCACGGCACGTTTCCGCTGCCGAAAAGCCAAATGGACCGCTTTCACATGCGGCTGCACATCGGCTATCCGGCGCGCGAACACGAAATCGAAATCCTGCGCGAACACAAAGGAACAGTCGGCGAGGCGGAAGTCGAGCCGGTCGTAAGCGCCGCCGAGGTGATCGAAATCCAGGACGCGGTGGCGAAGGTGAAAATAGACGAAGACCTTCTGGATTATATCGCGCGGATTGCCGATGCGACGCGGCATTCCACGCTTGTTGAACTCGGTTGTTCGCCGCGCGGGGCGCTGGCGCTGCGGCGTTGCGCACAGGCGCGCGCGCTTCTTGAGGGGCGCGATTATGTTGTTCCCGACGACATTAAATTGCTGTCGATTCCCACGCTGGCGCACCGCATTCAGGTGGCACGCACCTTCGAGTCTTCCGACCTCCAACACCGCGAAGATGAAGAGGTGATTCGCCAGATTGTCTCCGAGGTGGAAGTGCCGATCTAGTGAAGGGAAATGACGTATAGGAGATAAAAGACCGAAATGACATAAAGGACGTTGTTGTAAGTTGTGAGTTGTGAGTTGTGGGTTGTGAGTTAAGAGATAGGAAGCAAAGGGGTTGCAAGGATTTGTGAGAAGACCTGAAGCGGAAACCGAAAACACTTCCTTCTGACCCACATTCACCGCCCCCCCAATTCTTCACTGACCTCTGTTCACTGATCACTGCCTGCTTCTTCACTGACCACTGATCACTATTCACTGCTCACTTCTTCGCTCACAACTCACAACCCACAACTCCCCACTCTCTCTTCCCAATAGGACTCCCTCTCATGCCATTCACATCAGGAACCATCACAGCGGCGGCGTATCGGACCGAGCGTCCTTGCCCGCCCGACGCGCGCGAACGCTTTGGGCGCACACTCGCCCGCCACGCTTTCAAACCCATCAATCCGGACAAGGGCGAAATCCTCAGCATCGGATGGGTTGATCCGCACAATATCCTTTCCGGATCAGTCAAATGGGACCAGATCAGTTCCGGTCCGTATGTGTTTCTCGGCCTGCGGACGGATAAAAAGTCCGTTCCGGGTTCGCTGCTGCGGGCGCATGTTCGCGAGGCGCTCCGCCAGGTGGCGCGCGAGAAAAAAACGCACCGCCTCTCGCGCACGGAACGCGATGCCATCCGCGAACGCATTACCGCGGACCTGATCCGCCAGACGTCGCCCTCGACGTCGATTCACGAGGCGGTCTGGAACACGGCCACGGGCGAGGTGTTGTTCTCAACCTCGGCGCGCGCCGCCAACGATGCGTTCATGGAGCTGTTTCAAACGACATTTGACTTGCTCCTGCTCGGGAATCATCCGATTGCGCGCGCGCAGGAAACGGCCGCATCGCTCGGGCGGCCCGAAGGATTGCGGCGCTTGCCGCCTTCCTTCTGGGGAACGGGGCCGCGCATTGTCGAAACCGCTGGCAATTCATCGGATGAAGAGGAGTGACGGTCATGGGACATCTCGAAAAAATGCAGGAAATTGACTTTCTTGGCGCTGAGTTTCTTACGTGGCTGGCGGTCGAGTCGGCCAGCGAACGCGGACCCGAGGATTGGGGCGATTGCCGTCCGGCTTCGATCATGGTGTCGGGACCAGTGGTGCTTGAGGGCATGGGCCACGGGGCGCGGCAGGTGAGCGTGCGGGGCGATGACGTGCTGCAAGCGCAGGAATTCCGCGCGGCCCTGGCCGTGGGAAAGGGAATCCGCCGCATCAAAATCGCCGTCGCCACGGACGAGGACGAATGGGAAGGGACGCTTGATGCAAAGACGCTTGAGTGGCGCGGCGCGCGCGTGGATGCGCCGACAGTGGCCGACGCGGCCGAGTTCGCCCACATTCGCACGCAGGCTTTCGAACGCCTGACGCGGCTGCTCGATGAATGGTTCGCGGCATTTTTGAAACGCCGCATGGACGAGCACACCTGGGATAAGGAAATCGAGAAAATCCGCGCCTTCGCGGGCGAAAGCCTGTAAGGATGATATTTAACGATCATCCTCTGCGCCTGGCTGACACGCATGATAAGAGTGCGGCGGTCCAGCGAGGAGCAAGGCTGGAAAAAAGTAAGTGGCTATTTTCTGGGCGCGGCGCCCTGGATTTCCACGAAAAATGGTTTTCCCACCTCGGGATTGTTAAACACAAGCCGCTGCCCAGACAAATCCCCAAGACCAGGAAATCGAATGATGCCGCCTGAAAGCGTATGCGGCGCGAGGCGCTTGGGCGGAAACAAGTGCACGTCGGTTTTTCCCATCTCGACGCGGTGCAGCGTGCCATCGACAATGACGCCAAAATCGCGCGGATGCACAAGCAGCGGATCGGGGCGCTCGTTCAGAATCGAAATCGTAATCGAGTTCCCATCCGCCTGCGCGCGCAATCCAACCCCCTCCTGAAATTCCTCAGGGGGCGACAATTCCACGGTCCCATAACTCTGAATTGCCCCCGCCGCGGAATCGACGCCGCCCGCGGAAGTTACAACCGCCAGCGGCGCCTGCGCCGAGTCCGCGCCCGGCTGGCTTGATTTGCCCGAACACCCGGCCATGCCAAGACACAACGCACATAATATAACCGGCATTTTGTTCATCGTGTGCATCCTGTCCATTCCTTCCATAGATTCCGCCGGGCAGCGGCGGATCATTTCTCCACACGCTTGGTTTCCGCCGTGCGGTCGCGGCGCAGGTCCAAGCCGAGAAATGCGCCTTCGCGCGGCAGCGTCATGCGGAAATCCCTAGTAACATCCATGCGCAAACGCCCCTCGTCCGCCAGCGCGCAATCGAGCAAGTGCCCTCCGGCCGTGCCGTCGCGCGTCAGAAAGTGCAGATGATACCCCGTCACATTCACGCCCTTTACATAGTCCGGACAACGGAATCCCAGCACCGTCCCCTCGATGTCGTGGAACTCAAACACGGGCTGGTTTTTCGCCACTTCGACCAGCGGCGGATACGGGGGCGATTGGCGCGGAACGCTTCGCGTTTTCACATGAGAGAAGCGTCCGTCCAGGCGGACGGCATAAAAATAATTGAACGATGGCAGGCGCGCGTCGATGGCTTTCCCAAGCGCCTCCATGCTTTTTACGGACTCCGCGGGCATTGCCTCGTCCATGTCCGCGTCAAAAAATGTCGCCGACGCAAATGGCGTCTTTTCCTCCGGTGAAACTTCAGACACCTTGCCATCCACACGAACTCGCAAGAGTTTGCCGTCGATGGCAATCATTTCACCGTCCAGTTTGTCATAAGTTCCGATGGCAAAATCGCCGTGGCGAAGCAGTTCCGCGCAACTCACTTCGCCGTCATACTCGCCGCTGAGAAGCGCATCGAACGTCGAGACCTGATACAGCGTTTCGCGCTCTTCCTGGCATCCCGCCGCGCCCATCCGCAATTCCGCGCATCCGGAAATCAACAATCCCGCCGCGAGAAAACAAGCTATATGGCGGATCAACTTCATTGCGAAATCTCCTTACTGCGAAAGGGGAATCATGAGCGCGTCGTCCCAGTTGTCTGTGCGGAAGGACGACGCCGAAAGGCCTTCGGAATTGAACAAATTCGTGTCCGGACAATCGGCCCATCCAAAGCGCACGGCGGCGGGCGTCTCGACCTCGGGCGCGCACACAGAAATGCGATTGCCGCGAATTTCCGCCCGCGCCGGGAAAAACACGCGGTCCGCCCCAGCCACCCAGAATCCCTTGAGCGGCGCATCGGGCGGTTCGGCGCGCAATCCGTCCGCCACATGGTCGAACCCCAGAAGCGCCCGTCCCTGCTCGACGCGCATTTCGCGATACATTGGCCCAGACCACTCGACTTTTTCGCCATAAGCCAGCGCGCGCGCGGCGAGGGCGAGACGCTCGCCAACGCCCTCCTTGCGTTTCGGATGGATATCCGCGCAGTCGCCGAGGTCCATAATGCTGACCATCGCCGCGCGCGGAACGCGTTCGAGCGTCTTCACCTGCGCCTCGCGAAGCATTGCCCCGATGGGGCGGTGCGCATCGAAAGCTCCGCCAAAAGGCGCCAGCTGCGAATACAAAAATGGCATCTGATCCGCGTCGGCCTGCCCCGCCTTTTTCCACGCCGCGCGCCACGAGCCGATCATTGTTTCCATCAGTTCCGGATACAGCGACGACTCGAGCGCGTTGGACTCGCCCTGATACCAGATGACGCCGCGCATGGCGAAAGGGGCGAGGGGGGCGATCATTCCGTTATATAAGTAAGATGGCATATCCTTCCGCCCCCAGGGATTTTCGGGCGCGGCGGGCGCCGGGCCGTTGTCGCTTCCCCACCATCCCTCGACCGCCCAGCGCCACGATCCGGCCAGCTGGACTCCCGCGGAGGAAGCCGCATCTTCCGGCGAAATAAAGAACTGCGAATCCATTCCCCACATTCCCCCGTTGCCCGAAAGGTCCGTTACGCGCACCGCCAGCACATTTTCCCCCGGATGCACCGCGGCCGCAGGAACCACGTAGCGGCGCGGATAATCCCACGATGCCTCTGTTTCCGGCCCGATGCCGCCCACCTTGAAGCCGTTCACCCAGACCGTATCCATGTCGTCCACCGCGCCGAGCGACAGCAGCAAAGGATGCATGTCCCATTGCTCGGGCAGGTCAAACCGCCGCCGGAACCACACGACGCCGTCCATATTCAGGTCCTGATATTCCCAGGCCCCCGGCACGTGCATGGCAGGCCAAATAGACTCATCGAAATCGCGCTGCGCCCACCCGGCCTTTTCCCCAACCGGATAGGGCGGGGTTTTCAAACTGCGGCTCATCCAGCTCAGAATGTCGCGCTCATATTTCTTGCGGCTTTCGGTGTATTTTTGCGGAGAGATCGCGTCGGCGCACTGATACGAATACATGGCGGATCGCGGCAGCCTCATCAAATCCGTGCGCGGAATCCACGCCTCGATGCGCGATCCGCCAAAGGCGCTCTGCACCAGGCCAACGGGCGCATCGCACGATTTGCGCAAATCCCGCCCGAAGTAATAGGCCGCGGCGGACATTCCCTGCGCCGTTTCGCGATCCACCACATGCCATTGGCCGATTGCATCCTCCGAGGGCGCCAGCGCGCCAAGCATCCGCACGCGATACACGCGCATCAGCGGATCATTGGCTTTGGCGGCCTCGCGCAGGCCCTCCGTGGACAAATCCAGCGGCCAGACCATATTCGACTGCCCGCTGCAAAGCCAGACCTCGCCGACTGCCATGTCGCGGACAGTGCGCACGCAACTGCCTTCGACGCGCATCTCGAATGGATACCCCTCCGCGACCGGGCCGAGTTCCACCTGCCAGCGGCCATCCGGACCGGCCGTCGCCGCGCCCGAGTAACTGGCGGAATAACCTGTTTTCCAACACACATCTTGCGCCAGCGAATCGCCTGTCTTCGTATGCGAAGTGCCTTGCAGTTTGACCTCAATCGACTGTCCCGGCCTGTCCCATCCCCACACGCGAATCGGAACGCCGGCCTGGATCACGCAATGATCGCTGAAAATCGAAGGGAGGCGCAGAGTTTCAGGTAGCGGCTTTTTGTTTTCCCGCTGCCAGAAAGCACCGGGAAGCGCACAGCCTCCCAGCAAAAGGGACGCAGCAACGGCTGCAATAATGACGGAAACAAGGCGTTTTTGCGAGGGCTTCAGCATCGGAAATCGGTCTCCCAAAAGAACCTGTGACAAGTTGAAGTGCGAAGATCGCCCGGCATGAAAATACGGAGGCGCCGCAAGCAATCCTGTGCCGGGGCGCAATTCACGCGCCGACTCCTGACCCCACCACTCCCGGCGTTTGCGCGCAAGCGAAGCTTCGCGCCGCGGCAAGGCGTTTGGATTCCTCGTGGCTGGCGGGAAACAGGCGATGGAGCGCGTGGTGTTGTTTTGTGATTGACAGTAGAGCATATATACAGTTTATATATAAACAGAACTTGCGCCGGACAGGGCGCAAAGTCCGGATTTCGCGAATTGCTCCAGTTCGCTTTTTTTTGTGGCCATGTCGTATATGTATAAACAATATATAAAACAACAAGGAGAAGCCTCATGAAAATCCTGCTCATTGCTCCCGCCTCGGGCCACTGGAGAGGCATCGCCCGCAAACGCGCCTTTAATGGCAAGACCTTCCGCTTCTCGATGCTTTCACTGCTCACTGTGGCCGCCCTCACGCCGCCCGAGGATGAAATCCGCGTCATCGACGAACAGCTGCAGGATACGCCGGAAAACGAGGATTTCGACTTGGTGGGGCTTACGGCCATGACGGCCGCCGCTCCGCGCGCCTACGAACTCGCCGCGCATTTTCGCCGGCGAGGCATTCCGGTCGTATTGGGCGGCTACCATGCCACGCTCAATCCTGAGGAGGCATTGGCGCACGTGGACGCCGTGGTTTCGGGTCCGGCCGCCGGCGCATGGGAAAAAATCCTCGGCATTGTTCGCAATGGAGGACGCCCGCGGGGTCTGTTTCGGGGCGATCCGGCGGCGCCTGCCCCGCGCGCGCTGCCGCGCCATCTGCTCGCCGGGTCGAACTACGTCACGGTCGATTCGACGTTTGCTACGATGGGATGCCGTCATACGTGCTCATTTTGCTCGGTAACTCAATTTTGCGCCGCGCAAAGGCATTCGCGCGCAATTGCGGACGTCGCCAGCGAGGTGGCGTCATTCGGCAGCGGATATTTTGTGTTTGTGGACGACAACTTCACACAGGATCGCCAGTATGCGCTCGATTTGCTGGCCGCGCTCGCGCCGCTCGGAAAACGCTGGATGACGCAGGCGTCGATCGAAACGGCGGGCGACGAGGAAATGCTGTGCGCGCTTCGCCGCGCGGGGTGCGTGGGGCTATTCGTGGGGCTGGAGACGTTCAACAGCCGCTCGCTGTGCGCTCAGAACAAGGGATTTAATTCACCCGCTGCCTACGCCGAAGCGGTGCGCCGAATTCATACGCATGGCATGTTTGTCGAGGCGGGAGTTGTGTTTGGCTTCGACGACGACACGCCCGATGTGTTCCGCCAGACGCTCGAACTGCTCGACCGCATTGGCATCGACGCCATCCAGGCGAGTATTCTCACCCCGCTGCCCGGCACGCCGCTTTTCCGCACGATGGAAGACCGCATTTTCGACCACGATTGGGAACACTATGATTATCGCCACGCCGTGTTCCACCCGGCGCGCATGACGGCCGAGCAATTGCAGCAAGGCGCGGACTGGGTGATTCGCGCGTTTTATTCGCCCTGGCGGATTGCGCGCCGTTCGCTTCGGTGGTTGCGCGCGCCCGCTGGACCCGCCCGCATTGCCTATCCGCTTGTGATAAACGCCGCCTATTACGGGCGCGTGGTGCGTTTTGGCATTCGGGGACGCGATCCCGCGCACAATCGAGGCGCGTGGCTTGGACATTTGCGCCACAGCGTCCGCGTTGGCCCTCTTCCCTCTTCCGGAGCATAAAAAAACGGGGCCGCTCGAAAAACCAGCGGCCCCGTTTGTCTCCGCAATTTCCGGAAACGAAGAATCTGTCGAGATTGAATCATACCAATTTCCCGTAATTCTGTTCCCTGAATTTGCTCTGAAGGAGCAAA